>JBBQRS010000069.1:0-26237 GCA_038214535.1 Anaerolineae bacterium | reverse complement strand
AGTCACAATCATCTCGTCGCCAAGTTGGGCCAGTTAGCCACTGACTTCGAGACCTATCTCAAGACGACCAAGTTCGCGAGTCCGTTGCTCGCCAACCATGATTACCAGCGAATTTGTGCGAGATCTAAATGATTTCCCTATGAGCTCCACCGAGCGCGGCCAGGGCTACTGTCGGCGCTTCGGTTTGCGGCTGCCGGACCTGCCCGCCCTTGCGACCCTGCGGAGCGCAGTGGCAGAGACGGACGTGGCCTGGGACCTGCAATGTGAGGACAGTCTGGCTTACGGTTTGCTGGCCCGCGGCCTGATGCCCACGCATTCTACTTTTCCCGGTGACCCGCCGGAGCGCGGCGTCAGTGTTGCCCCCGACAGCCAACTGATCGCCGCCCACTCGCACATGGGCTGCCGCTACCAGACTGCTGCCTGCTTTGTGCCCTGTACCGCCGGTTCTGCGTCCCAGCCCACACGCCCCTGTGCGGCGCGGGCCGCCGGCAAGGACGGCTGCGCCTGCGCTACGGACGCCTGCGCCGAGCACTGCCGCTACCCCACGGCCCGCGATCCCGCAGCGGCTTACGTTTACTACTCGGGCTCCAACCAGCCGGGAGCTAAGCCGGATCAGGATAGCACGAGCAAGACCCCGCCCAAAGGCAAGCACCACTTTGGCTACAAGGCCAAAGCCTTTGAGATCTTGGATGATCGCCTCTTCACCTACTGGCCGCTGACCGGCCCCTTCGTCCCGGCCAACCGCAACGACCACTTGCAGACCATCCCCGGCTTCCGGGACCTCCAAGAACGCTTCCCGGATCTGGTCATCGGCGAAGTCACCGCCGACGCCGGTGAGGGCTTTGACGAGATCCTGACTTTTGTTCACGACGATCTGCACGCCTTGCGTCTCATCGACCAGCGCAGTGCCAAAGGTGATGACGATCCGGCCGTCTGTCTCAAGCGCGGTTACGACGCCCAAGGGACGCCGCTCTGCCCCTTCGGTTACCGCTTGGCTTTCAACGGCCATGACTATGCTCGCCACGACTCCAAATGGCTCTGCCGCCAGGTCTGCTACCGCCAACTGACACCCGATCTGGCTTTACCCAACACCAACCTCGACCCCGCCACCTGCCCCTACCGAACGCCCGAGGGCGGTCTCGGTTTGTGCGTGCGCGTGGGCCTCAGCTTGCCCGATGGCAACATCCGCCTGGCGCGCGATCTCAACGTGGACTCCGCCACCTGGGCCTTGCGTCAGGGACGTCAGAGCTACGCCGAGAGCCGCAACGCCAGCCAGACCCGCTACGGTCTCAAACGCTCGCCCTGGTACGGCTTGGCCCATAGCGCCAAAGCCCAAATCCTCGGCGACACCTTGACGCTGGCCACCAATGTAGCCCGCTTCATCCGTGAAGCCACCACCGCTCCCGACCGCTTGCCGAAACGTCCCAACTGACGGGCGGCGCCCCAAACCGCTGCCCGCCCGGTCCAACTCTCCCCCGCCAACGCCGCTGCCCCAACGGCTAATCTCCACGCGCCACCCATCCGCCGCAAACGCCTCCAGTCCCTCCCACCAGCCCGGTCTGCCACTCCAAAACCCACTACCACACGGTCCTCGTCAACCTACCGACTTCCGTTACCGCACGTTCCCGGCTTACCCGACCGACTTGTTGCCCATCTCGACCCCCGCTACCGGCCAATTCTCGTCCGCAAACTCGCTCAACCCATCCCCTGCCAGCGCTCCTTCTATGTGCTCTTTCCACGTCCGTAACTTGCTGCGTTATCCCGTCTACTTGTCTACTTGTCTACTTGTCTCCAGCCCGCTACAATGCCTCCAATCACTGTAGGCGAGGAACCTATTTTGACCGACGACGCGACAGATGTGATCTTCGACTATCATCAACTCAGCAAGCACTCATTCCAGGCGTCTGCGCCGGGGCCGGGCTATCTGGACTGGGCAATGCAGCCCGACCCGTTTCGACGCTATGCCGGCGCGCCGCTCATCCCGTTGGCGCACAGCCCGGTGAATGATGGGCCGTCCTATGACGCAGCTTTCACGCCGGGGGCGATTCCGGTCGCGCCGTTGGATGCTCGCGCTGTCTCCCGGTTGCTGCTCGACAGCCTGGCGCTTTCCGCGTGGAAGGAGTATCGCGGCAGCCAGTGGGCGTTGCGCGTGAACCCGTCCAGCGGCAACTTGCACCCTACCGAGGGCTACCTGATCTGCGGCCCGGTCACCGGGCTGTGCGATGCGCCGATGGTCGCCCACTATGCGTCGCGCGAGCACGCGCTGGAGGTCAGGACGACCTTGCCCGCGGGGATCTGGGGTCAACTCGCGGCTGGCCTACCCGATGTAGCGCTGCTGCTCGGGTTGACCTCGATCCACTGGCGCGAGGCCTGGAAGTATGGCGAGCGTGCCTACCGCTATTGTCAGCACGATGTCGGGCATGCGCTGGCCGCGATCTCCGTTGCGGCGGCGGGGCTGGGGTGGCAGGCGCGGCTCTTGGACGCTCCGGGCGCGGACGAGCTCGCGGCGCTGATGGGCGTCTTCGCTCCCGGCGACGCCGAACCCGAAGGTCCCGATTGCCTCGTCGCTGTCTTCCCGCGGCAGGGGGCATCCGCCGCGCCGACCCTGGAACCGTTGCCGGTTGCTACGTTGCAGGGATTGGGATGGCAAGGGCGTCCGAATCAGTTAAGTCCGAGCCATGTTAATTGGCCCTGGATCGAAGAAGTGACAGAGGCGGCGACAAAAACGCGCACCCGCGGAGGGGACTTCAGCGAAGCGATATCCAATCAGCTCACACCTCCGCAAGAGACGCGGGTGGGGCTACGCCGGATCATCCACCAACGGCGCAGCGCGGTCGAGATGGACGGCCAGACGAGCATCTCGCGCGATACCTTCTATGGGATACTCCGGCGAGTCATGCCGGGCGCGATGCCGTTCACGCTGCTGCCCTGGGAGCCGAAAGTCCATCTGGGCCTGTTTGTGCACCGGGTTAACGACCTTGTTCCCGGCTTATACATGCTGGTCCGTGACCGGCGGCAGTTGGCGCATTTGCAGGGCGGGCTGCGCGACGACGCCGTTTGGGAGTCGCCGCCGGGATGCTCGCCGGATTTACCGCTTTACATGCTGCGTGAAGGCGACGCCCGCGCGGCGGCGCGCCAGTTATCGTGCGGGCAGGAGATCGCGGCCGATGGGTGTTTCAGCGTGGCGATGCTGACCGAGTTCGAGGGGCCGCTCCAGGAATATGGCGCGTGGTTCTATCCGCGGCTCTACTGGGAGTGCGGCATGGTGGGGCAGATGCTCTACCTCGAGGCCGAGGCGGCGGGTATACGCGGGACGGGCATTGGTTGCTTCTTCGATGATCCGGTGCATGCGCTGTTCGGGCTCCGCGACGCGACGTATCAGAGCCTCTACCATTTCACGGTGGGCGGCCCGGAAGAGGATACGCGCCTGACCACGCTGCCCCCATATCCGGCGAGCGAGGCATGATGACGGCTGAAGCGGAACTTGCGCAACTGGCGGCGGAGATCACCGCATGCGAGCGTTGCCCTCGTTTGCGCGACTGGTGCGCGCAGGTCGCGGAGGTCAAGCGCCGCGCCTATCGCGATGAGACTTACTGGGGCCGCCCCGTGCCCGGCTTTGGCGATCCCGCGGCGCGCATGTTGATCGTGGGGCTGGCGCCCGGCGCGCACGGGGCCAACCGCACGGGCCGGGTCTTCACCGGCGACGGCTCGGGCGATTTCCTCTATGGTGCGTTGCATCGGGCGGGGTTCGCAAGCCAGGCCACATCGCGCACCCGAGATGACGGGATGATCCTGACGGACGCATTCATCACATCGGTATGTCGCTGCGCGCCGCCTGACAACCGGCCGCAGCCCGAAGAAATCGCTGCGTGCCAATCGTTTCTGGCGCGAGAAGTGGCTTTGCTGAGCGACTTGCGTGTCGTCGTTGCATTGGGCCGGATTGCGTTCGACGCCGTGTTGCGGCTCTTCGAACCGGTGGAGGGGCGGGCGAATTTCGCGCACGGCGCGGTATGTGAGATTCGTCCGCGCGCCGAGGTTGCCGGGAAAATCAAAGCGCCCGCCGGGGGTGGGCGACTGTGGCTGGTTGCGTCGTATCATCCCAGCCGGCAGAACACGCAAACCGGCCGCTTGACGGACGTGATGTTCGATCGGATCTGGACCGCGGCGCGCGATTTGCTTGTGGTCTAGCCCCTTGTGGGCGTTCGCGACAGTCACCCACAAGGGGCTAGACTACAAGGACGCGCATCACCACTGGAAGCTGCCGTGCAGCGGGATCACCCGTTCGGTGAGATTCCCCGTGTAGCCTTCCAGCTTCTTGATCATGGCCTGCCACTCGTCGGACGCCCGCACCGACTTCACCACATCGAGGTCATCCGCGACGAAACCGATCAGGCGGGCAGGGTAGTTGCCGTAGGCCGTGTGCCAGGCGTCGGTGGCGACCAGCCCCATCGCCTGCGCTTGCGGCAAGAACTCTTCCAGGATGAAGCGCCGGTACGCGTTCTCGCGCCCCGTTCGGATATCGAATGAAATCAGCACCTTAATTTGTTCGCTCATCTTATATCAGCGTCTTCATGCGCAACATGTGATCGGTGAGGCTGCGCAGCGAGGCCGCAATGGCCGGTTTATTTTCACGCTCGAGCTGCTGCGCGGCAAGCTCGGCGGTTTGGAAGAAGGTCGCATCTACCGTGGGCAGATACAGGCTGACCAACTGCATCAGTTCGTCCTGATCTTTGGCTTTCAGCAGCTTCCGAACGAGATCCAACGCTTCTTGCTGAGTCACAACACGCTCCAGACTCACGTAGACGTCTGGGCCCATTATAGACGCGCCCGGCGCGAAGGGCAAACGCATCGGGTTCTGCCGAGCGCGAGTTGATATTTTGACACAGCGGTAATCACTAGTATAATCTTATCTCGGCTTGCAATGAGCCAGTAGTGAAGTTTGGAGGAGCAACGATATCGTGGGTCAGGAACCAAGCACCCTCAACATTCCACCTCGCAAGGTGGTCAAAACCCTCACCGTTGGTCAGGAAGTAGATGGCGTTGTCAAGCGGGTGACCGACTTTGGCGCGTTCGTTGACATTGGCGTTGGCCGTGACGGCCTGGTACACGTTTCGGAGATGTCTCCGACGCGCGTCGCCCGGGCGTCCGACATCGTTCAAGAAGGCGCGAACATCAAAGTCTGGGTCAAAGAACTCGACCGCGAGAAGAACCGGATCAGCCTCAGCATGATCGAGCCGGGCACCAAGACCCTGCGCGACCTTGAAGAAGGCGATTTGGTGACGGGGCGAGTTACCCGGCTGGAACGCTATGGCGCTTTCGTGGATCTCGGTGTTGGCCGCGACGGCATGTTACATGTCAAAGAAATGGGTCGCGGCTTTGTCGAGAAACCCGAGGACGTCGTCAACGTCGGGGACGAGGTACAGGTTAAAGTGGTTGGGGTTGATCGCCGGCGCGGCCGGGTAGACCTCAGCATCAAAGACCTGTTGCCGCCGGAACCCGATGCGCCGATGCCACGGGCGACGGAGCAGGCTGGGCCTGTCGGCGATGACTGGTTGCAAGACGAGGCGTTTGTCACGCCTTTCGAGCTCGCCTTCCAGGAAGCCGGCAAGAACAGCGACCGTCGACGCGAAAAGCGCAGTAAGAAGGTCAACACCTGGGATTACGAAGAAGAAGAAGACGTGATTCAGCGCACGATTGCGCATCACCGCAAGAACAAGGGCGACTACTAAACAACGCCCCCTGAGTTGCCGCCGGCATGGATGGCAACCGTTCACTTCTTATATTCATTCCGGGTCGTTTCTAATCTAAGGAATCTCACCAGGCTTTACCGGGTGCGAGTTGTATGCTTGCACCCGTTTTTCTTGTTCCGACTATCCGCGGAGTGCGCATGACTCGGGATCTTGTCAGCGATCGAGGGTGACGGTTACGAGGGAGCCGGCGGGGATGCCGTTGCTGTTTAGCGGAACCTCGACGATGCCGTTCGAGCGCACCAGCGTGAAGATCAGATTCGACTTCCCGAACACCGGAACGGCCCGCAATGCGCCCTCGCGCTCCTCGATGCGCACGCGCACGTAGTCTGTGCGCCCGCTGCCCGCCGGGATGTTGTGTTCGAGCCGCGCCTGCACCGTCTGAGGCGGGATCGTCTGTGCGCCCAGCATCATGCGTAACGTCGGCTCGACGAAGTGGCGGAAGATGTTGATGCATGACACCGGGTTCCCCGGTAGCCCGAAGACCGGCTTGCCGTCGCACACGGCGAGGATCGTCGGCTTGCCCGGTCGGATGGAGACGCCATGCACCAGGACGCCCGGCTCGCCCAGCTTGTTGATGCTGTTCGCGGTGAGGTCACGGTAACTCACCGAGCTGCCCGCGGTGATGACGAGGAGATCGGATTCGTCAAACGCACGGCGCACCAGCGCGTCGAGGGTGTCCTGGCGATCCGGCGCGATGGGATAGTTCAGGGGGATGCCGCCGGCGCGCTGCACCATCGCCGCCAGCGCATAGCTGTTGATATCGCGCACCTGGCCCGGTCCCGGCTCTACATCCGGTGCGACCACTTCGTCACCCTGGCTGACGATGCCCACGCGGGGTTGCCGGGCGACTGCCGCCTCGGTGATGCCCAGCGCGAGCAGCCCGCCGATATCCTGCGGGCGCAGCGTATGCCCCGCGCTCAACACGAGATCACCCTCGTGGATGTCCTCGCCGGGCTGGATAGATGCCTCGCCCACGGCGACGGGCCGATACACTTCGATGCCATACGTGGGGAAATCGGCCTGGAGCGGCGCAGACCCCATCAAGGCGTGTTCGGTGCGCCCGGTGTTCTCCAGCATCACCACGGCGTCGGCCCCCGCGGGCACCATGCCGCCGGTATGCACCAGCGCGGCCTGGCCCTGACCCAGCACGAAATCCACGCGGTCGCCCATCGGCACTTCCGCCACCACATCCAGATATGCGGGCAAGCCCTGCGACGCGCCGTAGGTGTCGGCTGCGATCACCGCGTAGCCGTCTACCGTGCTGCGGACGAAGGTCGGCAGGTCCTGGGGTGAGCGGATTTCCGCGGCCAGGACGCGATCCAGCGCCGTGATGACGGGGACGTTCTCGACGCCGACTTCCGGCGTGAACGCCGCCAGAAAGACTTCCCAGGCTTCTTCAGCCGTGCGCAACTTGAGGAACTCGGTCATAGATAATCTTTAGTTTCCCATAGATGCGAAGGCGGTCAACGCGCCGATGCCGCCCGCAAAGAGCATGATGAGCAGCGCGCCGATCACGATCGGCAACGCCACCGCAAGGATGCCCTTGCCGTAACCGAACCCATGACTGACCGTGGTGGACTTAACGTAGATCAATACGCCCCAGATGAACGCAAGAATTGCCAGCAGCGGCCCGACCCCCGGAATGAAGCGGAAAAAGGTCAGGATGAACGGCCCGGCATAGAGCGCCGTCGTCCCGAAGAAGCCGGCCAGCCCCGCGCGCCCGCCCATCAGTTTGGCGAATAGCATCACCCAGATGCCGTAACCCAGCCACGTGCTGAGCGCCACGCGCGAGAGCGGGATGCCCGTGTCGGTGAAGGGGCGGGAAAGATAGCGGCCCAGCGCCTCGAAGATTCCGCCGGTAGGCGAGGGCAAGGGCGTTGGCAGCGCGGCGATCTGGCGCGCCGCGGTCACGCCAAGCTCCAGGCCCTGTTCGACTTGATCCAGGATCATCTTCTGCGCTTCCGGCGACACGATGCCCACCATCGGGCCGATGGCGTCGAGGCTGCGCTGCACGTCCGCCATGGTCGCGCTGACGTTTACCTGGGGCACACCGGGCCGCGCCGCATCCACCAGGTCGCCGATGAACGCGGGCAACCCAGTGATAAGCGCGATCGCGATCAGGGTGATGAACCCGAGATAGAACGCATCGCGCCGGCCGGCCACCCACTCGTAGGCTTCGGTCTTGAACAGCGCAGCATTCAGCAGGACTTTGGTCCATTCTTTCATGCGTCACCTCGCCCCGATGAACAGCGCAAGCAGCGCGGCGGCAAACCCGCCCAGCAGCACCGCCAGGATCAGCAGCGTGACCAGCGGCAGCACCGTGGCCCACATGGCTTGCGCCCAGCCTAATTGATGCGTGCTGCGAAGCGCCTTGTAGCGGAGGATCAGTTGCCAGACGCCGATGAAACCCGCCAGCGTGACGAAGGGGATCACGCGCAGCCCTTGAAACATCCAGGGGGTGAACGCCAGGGCCGTCGTGCCCAACGTCTGGCTCAACGTGCCCGCGCCGTGAAACAGCCGCGCAAAGAGGTGGGCCAGCACGCCGTAGACCAGCCAGACGACGATCCCCGAAATCGGCCATGCCAGGATGTTGTACGCCGCGCCGCGCGGGTCGGGCGCGCCGAAAAGCGGTGGGAAGACTTGCCACGCCATATCCCAACTCCGCTGGAAGCCTGTCAGCGCCTGGGGGTTGGCTGACATCGGCCCCCACCACGACATCTGTTGCAACGCGTCGAGGATGATCGCCTTGATCTCACCCAGGGGCGGCACGCTCAGCCATGCCAGCCATTGCCCGACGAGGGCCAGCAGGGCCGTGAGAAAGGCGATGATGACGATGAGGAAGAGCCCTTCCACGAAGGGATTATCGTCATCGCGCATCTGATCGAAGGCCCAATCATCGAGGAAGAGCGCTCGCAACACCAGGTCGAGCGAGAGCGTTCGATAACCCATGCGGAAAGCTCCTTGATCGTGATTTGTGATGCGGTAGAAGTTCATTAAATCGCCTAGCTGCGCGACGTGAGTATAGCATAGCCAAACGCCGTGCGGCCAATCACGCAAAAGCTTCATTGTTGCAGGTTCAGTCGTTCCGGGCGTTGCTTTCCGGTTCTTCGCCGCTTTCTTTTGCCAGCAGCGAGGTTACCAGCGCTTCTTCTTCGGCGCGGGTGGTGATCTCACCGTCGAGATATGCGGTGCGCAGGCTTTCGAGGATGTGCTGATAGACGCGGCCCGGTGGGATGCCCAGCGCCCGCAGGTCTTCGCCCGTGAGGGTCGGGCGGATGTGTTGTAAACGCCGCTGATACTGGTCGAGGCGCTGCTGCACGAGCCACGCATCGGTCGCGGCGCGCAAGAGCAGGCGCGCTTCTTCGCTCGATTCATCCAGGCAACGCACTATCTCGCTGGGGCGCACGTTGGTGGCTTCGAGCGTTGAGACACACGCCGTCAGGCCGTGAACCTCCAACATTAGGTCGCGATACTCTTTGCGGATGTGAAAGCGCTCGATGAACTCGCGCAAGGCCGGGAAGGGTAAGCGATAGGTCATCAGCGCCATATGCAGGCGCGGCGCGGCGTCGGAGGCGATGGGCATGGCCGGCGGCGAGATGCTGTTTGCATCGCGGACGGCGGCTAACTGGTCGCGCAGTTCCGGCGCGGTTTTCAGCAGCCAGGCGTCGCAGGTGAGATCCGGGTGCAGCGTTGCCAGGACGCCCATTTCGGCCAGCCGGCAGATCACGCGTTCCGGTTCGGCCTCCGCCATGATGAGTTCAAGTTCGTGGCGCACCCGTTCGGCGCTCACTCGCTCCAACAGGCCGACCGCATCGCTGATGAGTTGCTCCGTGCGCGGCTCGATGGTGAAATGGAAACGTTGCTCGAAACGCGCAGCGCGCAGGATGCGAGTCGGGTCTTCCACGAAGCTCAGGCTGTGCAGGACGCGAATGATGCCGTTCTCGAGGTCCGGCCGGCCCCCGTAGAAGTCGAGCAACTCACCCCAGCGGTCGGGGTTAAGCCGCACCGCGAGCGTGTTGATCGTGAAGTCGCGCCGGTGCAGGTCTTGCTTGATGCTGCTCCGTTCGACCGTGGGCAGCGCCGTGGGCTTTTCATAGAACTCGGTGCGGGCCGTGACGAAATCCAGCGATTCGGGCAAGGCCTCGCCGTTGCGCCACGTTTCGGGCAGGATCCATTTGGCCGTGCCGAAGCGGCGATGGCTGCGGACGCGGCCGCCCAACGTGCGCGACAACTCTTGCGCCAGGCTGATGGCATCGCCCTCGACCACCAAGTCAACGTCGAACGTGGGGCGGTCAAGCAACAGGTCGCGTGCGAAGCCGCCCACGGCGTAGAGCGGGAACCCCTTTTCTGTGGCAAGCGCCCCCGCCTGGCGCAATAATTCCAGCAGTTTATCGGGCAAGCTGCGGGCCATTGTCTCGTCGAGGCTCTCGGCGGGGCCGGGCGCGACGGTGGACCACTGCTTAATCAGGTCGGTGCGCGTGACGATGCCCAGGAGAGCGCCGGTTTGCGCGTTCACGACGGGAACCTGGCCCCAATCCTGTTCGGTCATGATCTGGCGCAGCGTGGCGACCGAATCCTCCGGCGTCACCGACACCTCGCCGGCGCGCATATAGCGGCCTACCGGATGATTCGCCAGCCCGTGATGCATCGCACGGTCAATCTCCCGGCGCGTGAGCATCCCGACGATGCGTCCGGCTTGGATGACGGGGAACCCCTCGAAGCCGTAACGGCGCATCCGTTCGGAGGCCTCGGCAATGGTGTCATCCGGCGATAGCGTCTGCGGTGAGCCATACGACATGATCTGCCCCACCGTCACCGTCGGGCGGATGTGGCTTTGCAACAGATAGACGAGTTGCTCATAGGCCGCGGCCAGGTCACTGTTGCGGATGAGCGCCGCCGCCGCGCGACTGTGGCCCCCGCCGCCCAGCGCCGCCGCGATTTTGCCGACGTCAATGGCGTCATCGGTGCTGCGCGCGACCATCTGGATGCGGTCGCCCATGTCAACCAGCATGAACAGCCCATCGGGTTCGTACAAGTCTTTGAGCTTGTGCGCGAGGCTGGAGATTTCTTCCACCGTCTCCGGCACGCGCGCCGATGCGATGATCACCGAGTGGCCGTGAAACTGATACGCCTGGCTGCTGTCGGCCAGTTGCTGATAGAGTTGGCGCAGGTCATCCGTCAGGGGGTGATGCAGGAAGCGGTCTACTTCCCGCAGGCTCGCGCCGTGTTCGAGCAGCCATGCAACGGCCCGCACGTCACGCGGCGTCGTGGTTTCATAAGCCAACGATCCTGTGTCCTCGTAGATGCCCAATGTCAGGAGCGTGGCCTCGATCGGGGTGACGGCGTGATCCTGCGCGGCCAGTTGTTCGACCAACAGGGTCGTTGTCGCGCCGATCTCCTCGCCGGAGAAGGTCCAGCCGGGAGACAGCTCGCGCATCAGCGGGTGATGGTCAATGATCTGCCAGGTGGTGTTTGCGTGCATCCCGCGCAGCGGTTGCGCGGATTGCGTGTCCACCAGGATCGCGTGATCTATGCGCTTCTTTGGCAGGTCTTCCAGCCGGGAGAAGGGCAGCACATCCCGATAGATCGCCAGGAACGACTCCAGGTTGTGATTCATCTGCCGCGGCAACACGGGGATCGCAGGGGGATACAGCCTGGCCGCCCCCAGCAGGCTGGCCAGGGCATCGAAATCGCTGTGCTCGTGGGTCAGGATGACGGCCTGACCGTCCGGGTTCTGCATCATCGTCTGGCGTGCGATCTGCGATGGGTGTTCACTCGAAAACTCGTAGTCTAACCCCTTGTGGGCGCCCGGCGACGGGCACAAGGCCCTACTACGTAACTCTTGGATAGATTCTAAGAGAAACGCCCGGCGCGTGCCGGGCGTCCATAGCCATTGTCAAGCCGGGTCAGGTTAGCGCCGGCGCTGGGCGCATTCGCTGCATACGGTTGTGTGAGGCAGCGCCGCAAGCCTTTCGGGATCAATCTGCTTGCCGCAACTCTCACACTTTCCGTAACTGCCGGCGTCGAATTGCTCCAGCGCCTGATCAATCTCGACGAGATGTTGCTCGGCGCGTTCGCGCAGGGCCAGGTTGAGTTCCCATTGATAGATCATGGGGTCGCCCTCGCCCAACTCGTAATCCGCTTTGGTTTCGAGGCGAGCATTGAGTGACTCAAGCTCGCCGACCACTTCTTCACGCTCGGCCAATAACCGAGCGCGCATTTCCGCTTGCACGTCATTGTGTGCTGTCATATGAACCTCGACCGCGCCGGGGTTATTCTTTCTCGTCTTCGCCGGAATCGGTATTGCTCTCTTCAACATCTTCGACGACTTCCTGCGCCAGCGCTTCCGGCTCGGGTTCCACCTCGCCGACCAACACCAACTCATCGGGTTCGTCGCTCACCAACGCAAGCTCGCCGGGTTCGTCGCCTACGAGCGCCAGCGCTTCAGTCGTCTCCGTCTCAGCCGCGACTTCTACTTCTTCCACCGCTTCGGCTACGACATCCTCAACCTCCGCGACGGCTTCGGCTTCAACCGCGGTTGCTTCGGCCACAACCTCTTCGGCTTCCGCGACGGCTTCGGCTTCGACCTCGGTTGCTTCGGCCACGACTTCTTCGGCTTCCGCGACGGCTGCATCTTCAACCTCGGTCGCTTCAGCCACGACTTCTTCGGCTTCCGCGACGGCTTCGGTTTCGACCTCGGTTGCCTCGGCCACAACCTCTTCGGCTTCCGCGACGGCTTCGGCTTCGACCTCGGTCGCTTCAGCCACGACTTCTTCGGCTTCCGATTCTTCTTCTTGCGTGGCCTTCTCGCGGTAGCTGGCAGCCCATGACGCCCATTCGGACTCTGAGACCTGTCGCAGGCTCAAACCGATGCGTCGTCGTTGTGGTTCGATCCGGATCACCCGGAGCAAGAGCAGATCGCCGGGGTTGACGAGGCTCTGCGGATGATCGGGTCGAATATCGGCCATCTCGGTCACGTGAAGCAGACCCTCGACGCCGCTGCGTAGCCGCACAAACGCGCCGAAGTCGGTGACGCGGGTCACGACGGCTTCCACAAGTTCGTTCGTCTTGTAATCGTCTTCGACGTGGCTCCATGGGTCCGGCTGCACACGCTTCAGGCTCAACCCGACGCGTTCCTTGGCCTTGTCCACGCGCAACACCTTGACCTCGATCTTATCGCCGACTTTGACGACGTCGCCGGGGTGGTTGACGGGGAACCAGGCCAGTTCGGAGATGTGGATGAGGCCGTCGGCCCCGCCCAGATCAACGAACGCGCCGAAGTTCGCCAGGCTGCGGACGATGCCCGACCGCACCTCGCCGACCTCGATCTCATCCAACAACTGTTTGCGATGCTCGCGTTGCCAGCGCCGATGGGCCGCACGTTCGGACATGATCAGGCGGCGGCGGCGGCGATCCACCTCGACGACCTTGACGGGGATCGTCTGGCCGACGTAGGCCGCCAAGAGCTCGCGGCGTTCTTCCTCACCGGCGTTACGCGGCAAAGTCGAAATGTGCGATGCGGGCACGAAGCCTCGGAGTTTGCCGAACTCAACTTCCAGCCCGCCGGCGTTATGACCGCTCACGGTCGCCTCAAGAATCTCGCCGCTGTCCAGCATTTGCTGCGCGACGAGCCAGTCCTTCTCTTGAAGGGCGCGCGAGAGCGAGACGATGAGGTTCCCATCCCGATCCGATGGCTGGAGGATGTAGACCGGCAAGACGGCGCCCTCCTGAATTTCCGCAACCATCTCAGGATCGAGCCGGCTCAAGTCGTTGGCGGGTACAATGCCTTCGCGCTTGAGACCCAGATCAATGATGATCTCTTGCGGATTCACCGCGATGACGGTCCCCTCACGAATGTCGCCACGCTGGGGCATGTCATACCCTCCCTGCTCAAGCAGGGCTTGCATCGGATGGACTTCGCTGGGCGCTTTGTTAGTGGGCATATTGCTGGTCATGGGAAAAAGAACCTCCGAACGATAAGAATTGCGTCTCTCACGGCGTAAACCGCGAGGCCAAACAACAACCCGGCTGTCTCACCGATCACATGGCGCAGCAGCCGGGTCACACAACCGGCCTGCCATTGCCCGGTGATATGAATTTATGGGACAGCCAGTGGAACTACTTTCATCCGATGCACAGTTGGGCAAACGAGTCGGAAAGTGCAACAGGTAAAAGCATACTCTGTAGGGGCGCACGAAGACAAGGCTTCTGCGCCTCAAATTGCCGGTTTAAACGCCACATTGATTATAGCTTACGGTGTTACGCTTGTCAACGCAGTGGAACAAGCATAAAAACGGCGCTTTGGCGGCGTTTGTCAGCGGTCCAGGCGCGCGCGAAAAGCCTCCGTCAGGGCCGGCACGATCTCGAACAGGTCTCCGACGATGCCGTACTGCGCCACTTTGAAGATCGGCGCGTCTTTGTCCTTGTTGATGACGACGATGGTGCGCGCGTTGGTCATGCCTGCCAGGTGCTGAATCGCCCCCGAGATACCGCAGGCGATGTAGAGGTCGGGGCGTACCGTCTTGCCCGTCTGGCCCACCTGATGCGGATAGGGGATCCACCCCGCGTCGACCGCCGCGCGCGATGCGCCGACCGCCCCACCGAGCACCTGCGCCAGCTCGTAAAGCGGTGCGAAGCCTTCCGGCCCCTTAACGCCGCGTCCGCCCGCAATCACAATCGAAGCGTTATCCACGCTAACCGCTTCGGTTTGCGCGGCCGCGAAGGCCAGCACTTCCTCGCAATCGGTTAATGGGGAGAGATTGATCGTCAACTCGGAAATCTCGCCGGTGCGCGCAGGGTCGCGTTCGGGCAGCGCGAAGCTGCGCGGGCGCACGGTCGCCATCTGCGGGCGAGATCGGAACGTCACCGTCGTCACGATGTTGCCGGAATAGATAGGCCGTTCGGCCAGCAGGTTGCCCGCATCATCCAGCGATAGATTCGTGCAGTCGGCGGCCAGGCCGATGTTTAACGCACAGGCGGCCAACGCCGCGACGTCACGCGCGCCGGCCACCGCTGGCACGAGAACGATGCGCGCCTCCGCCGCGGCAATCGCCGCCTGCAAGGCTTCCGCGTATGCCTGCGCGCGAAACGTCGTAAACGCCGCGCCGGGCGCGACCCATACGTGGTCGGCGCCGTGGGCGATGGCCTGCGCGGCGGCGTTGCCTGATGCGTCGCCGATGACCAGGGCGGTCAGCGGCAGCCCCAGAGTATCGGCCAGGGCGCGTCCCTGACCCACCAACTCCAACGATACGGGCCGCACGCGACCCTCAGTATGATCTGTGTAAACAAGGATGCTCATGATGATGCGCCTCCCCTAAATAACTTTATCTGCGATCAGGCGCTCGACCAGTTCGGCGGTCTGTTCCACTGCGGTTGCGCCGGAGATCAGTTCGCACGTGGTCACGCGCGCGGGCGGCTTGCGCACGTCGGTCCAGTCGAGCAGGGCGCTCGCCGCGCCAACCTGGCCCACATCCAGCCTCGGCACATCGGCTGCCGCGGTGGCCAGGTATTGCGCGCGCGATGCCTTGCGAATCCCCATGAAATTGGGATAGCGTGGCTCGTTGATTTCTTTGCTGACGGCCAACACCGCCGGCAGCGGCACGCGCACCGTCTGGATGCCGTCTTCCAGGGCGCGCAGGACGGTCACGTTGCTCTCGGAAAGCTCGAGCACTTTGGCAACCTGTGAAACGAACGGCACACCCAGCTTCACGGCGAGCCCCGCCGGCACAAGTCCGCTGTTCCCGTCCACGGATTGCCGCCCCGTCAGGATCAGGTCATAGCTATCCAGGCTCTCGATGGCCCTGGCGAGGGCGTAAGCCACACCCCAAGCGTCGCTGCCTTCGAAGGCCGGGTCGGAGAGCAGCATCGTCTCTTCGATGCCCATCGCGACGGCGCGCTTGAGCGCCTCGACCGATTCATCCGAACCGAGGGTGATGGCGACCGTGTCTCCGCCGTGATTTTCCTGGAGCGTCAGCGCTTCCTCGATGGCGAATTCATCCCACGGGTTCAGCGCCATCGTGACGCCCAGATCGGTTCCGGCAACGTCTTCGGCGCGCACTTCTCCCAACTCTTCGGTGTCGGGGGTCAGCTTGACACAGACAACGTATTTCATTGGGTGGTAACCTCCTTATGCTTCTCAGGGTACGACTGGAATCGCGGCGCGTCGGGTGATCGAAGGGCGCGCTGCGAAGTGGGGTTGATCTCTCCCTGCGAGTATACCACTGTCGGGGAGGGCCGCCAAAGCCTTCAGTGGACTCGAGGCCTTACGATCCAGGCGGCCAGCCGAACGACCCCAGGGGGATGGAATCGCCTGCCGGACGCCCCTCATTGTCGGATACGGGCAAGCGCGCCCCACTGGTCGCGTCATACATACCGGCGACGATCTGATAGACGCCTTCCGGTAGATTATCGGGCAGGCTGACGGTTACTTCGTCGGCAACCACCAGGCCTGCCGGCCAACTCCCGGTGGGCGTCTTGCCGCCTGTCGGCTGGCGGTCCTGCTGCGCGATGATATTCCCCGCTTCATCCAGCACGTGCAGGAACACGGTATAGTCATGATCCGGTATGCGCAACGCCTGCCAGAAGAGTTGCAAATTGAGGGTGTTGCCCTCCTGGCGCATCCGATGCCCCAGCAGTGCGACCTCATCTGATAGAGTAAAGCCCTGACCAGGGGCGAGGTCTTCTGGGAGCGCATCCGACGGACGCGCTTCGCCCGTATAGCCGATGATCTGCGGTTGCCCCAGGTGCGTCAACTCAGGAGTTTGGATGTAAAGTCCCACCTCGATGGCATAGGGCGGTGGCCCCAGGTTGTCCGCCAACGTAAACGAGTGCACATCCTTCAACAACTCGCCGGGTTGCCATAGGCTGGTGGGGTAGAAATAGCCGCCAGGGCGATGATCGCTCTGCCCAACGACCTCTCCGTCGGCGTTCACGATGTGGACGAAGGTCGTCAGGTCAGGTCGGATGTGCCGCTGAGGTTGCCAGTAGAGGGCCACGGTCATTGGCTGCCCTGGGCCGGCCAGGGTCGGCTGCATGTCATATCCGGTCAGGCGCACGGTGTTGTCATAGCTGACGGCGCTTGCCTTGTCCGGTGGGCGGGTGACGGCCGGGCCGACGATTTGCACGAGCGAATCGGCGGCCTCCGTGCGATATTTAATCTCCAGCTCCTCCATTGGTTTGATGAGGAACACGGGACGCCCGCTGCGCCGCGCCGAATCAATGGTCTGCCCGACGTTAGCCCATTCGGGGCCGGTATCGATCAGGGGGAACAGGCCGGTGAGGTCGGGCCGCTGATTCTTGACGTACTGCAAATACCACAGCGGCGTCATCTCATCGCGGTCGTTGCTGATGAGGATGGCTCCCTGTGGGATCGGCTTTGCCAGTGTCTCCTGCCAGAACTGGGCCGCGTGATTGTTCCGGCTCTGGTCCAGTTGCGGGAGACGTTGTGTAAAGAGCAAGATCGGCAACGCGAGCAGCGAGCCGCACGCCAGCGCCGTCAGCCCGCGCCGCAGCGGATCATTGGCCCCACGACTCAGGAGCAGCCACGCAAACGCGGATACGCCCAGCCCGGCCCACACGGCCCAGATCAGATAGACGGGGATATAGAAGACCCGGATGTCGCCAATGCTGTAGAGCAAATTGAAGCCGAAAAGTGTCAGGAAGGCCAGCCCGGTCAGCGTCAACAACAGTCGCGAGCGGAAGAAGAGCCAGACGACGCCGATGACGCCGAGCAGAATGCCGGGCCACGACATTTCTTCAACCAGCCAGGTCAGACTTTGGATGATCCGGTCGAGCGGTTGGGTGGGTGTATGGAACGCGGCGCTGAAACCGGAGCCGGTGATGTGCTGCACGAACCAACCGAGGGTCGGACGATAGAGCTGGATGATCTGATTCGGCGCGATGATGATGTCGGCATAGGGCATGTGCGGTCCGCGCAGGGGAATCAGCGCGTAAAGCAGCAACGGCAGCGCAACCAGAATCAGACCGAGTGTCAGCCCGCCGAGCTGTTGCCGCCAACTGCCCGACCACGTGCGGCTTTGCCACAGGAAGACGATAATGGCCGGCAGCAGGAGCAACGTGCTGCGGTGATGTGCCAGCCCGAGGCCATAAATGAAGGCTGTGACGTAGAGGATGCGATACGCCTCCGAACTCGCCCCGCGCGCCTTCCAACTGATCAAGCCCAGGAAGATGGCGGCCACCAGCGCGGCGTGCATCGTGTACACTTCCGTGATGACCGCCTGTGACCAGAAGGTCGGTGAAACGCCGAGGAGCATCGCCGTGAACAGTGCGGCTAGCCGCTGCATCCAGACGGCCAATCCGCCGGGATTGGCCGCGACGCGGATCGTTTGCAGGGTCAGCAGGTAGACCAATCCGACCGCAATGCCGCCCCAGACTGCCGAGAAGAGATTCATGCGCCAGGCCGGTTCGCCGGCGCGTAAGAGATGCGTCCAGAGATAACTGAGGAGCAGATAGAGCGGGTAGCCGGTGGGGTGGGCGAAACCGCCGAGCCAGGCCGCAAACTGGAACTCTCCCGAATCGCCGATCAGAACCCCTGGCGCAAGCGTGTTGAAATAGACCAGGAATGCGGCAATCCCGCTGATTCCGGCGATCACGAAATCGGTGACGCCTAGCCGCGGCAGCACAGTGGCTGGGGTGGTGGTCGCACGGAGGGGCGCTGGTGTTGCGCTTGCTGTCATGGTCCGATCTCCACCCAGTCCAGCGCCGCCGCCAGCGTGCGGAAATCGCCGCCCACGCGCAGATAGGCGTCCCCCGGCGCGATCTGCTCGGCGGCGGCGCCCAGCCGCGCGCCCTTGACCCCGATGACGGCGTGCGCCATGCCCGCCAGCGCATCGGCGTTGATTGCTCCCGACCCGATCCCCCGCAACGCTTCCACAGCGGCCTGATCCAGCGTCCCGGCGTCGCCGCGGGTCGCCACGACCACAATGTTCCCTTCTCGAATCCGATTTAGATAATCGGTGAGCGCGGCGACGCCGGCAGGGTTCGCGTTCGTGGCAAAGCCCTGCACATCCAGCACGCGCCCCGTCTTCGGGTGGATGACCGCCACGTTATACCCCGCCTGGCCCGCCGAGGCGTCATGCGTCGTTCCGTTCGCGTCCGTGACGCTGATGAACGCTTCCTCGAACGCGTGCGCCTCGATGTTCACGGGACTGGTTACGCCGGTCGCGCCGATGACGGCGCGGCTGGCCGGGTCCGCGAAGGTTGCACGCGGGACGGCGGTATGCGCGAACTCCAGACGCACCCGGTTCGGGCCGCGGCGCGTCGCCGATGCGGGAATTGCCGCCTGGACGGTCTGCCAGCCCGGTTGGAGCGGCTGGTTTGCCAGGACTTGTGTCCCGTTAACCGAGATCGAGACCGCTTGCGTCGGCGCGTCTTCGTAGGTCAGCGGCGCAAGGCTGAGCCGCAGCGTGGCGTCGCGCGGCTCAGACAGGGGCAGATACAAATCGGCGGTTGTGTCCACGGCCCAGTTCGCCGTAGCGTTATAGGGCTGCTCATCGGTACGCACCTCCCAGCCGCCGCCCAGATAGGGTTCTGCGCCGGGAACGCCGACATCCACGCGCAGCGGGAAGGCGATCTCGGGCTGTTGGATGCGATAGGCGCGATACCCGTCTCCCTCCCAGAACGCGGGTTGCTCAACGGGCAGCACATCCAGCGCATATTCCTCCGTGCGCTGGTACGTGTCCTGGTAAGGGAAGCGGCCCGGAATCGGCGGGCTGGTGATCAGATAACGCACGTCATACAGCGCCATGAGGTCGGCGGCCTGCGCGCGCGCCGCGGCATCCACGTCCGGCGGCACGTCGCGATACATCTCCAGATCGGTGATCGCCTTGAAAAGCGGGATGCGCGCGAAATAGTCCATCTTATAAGCCGGGGCGCGACTGATGTTGCCGCCCAGCATCGGTTTGCCATGCGCCGTCTGGAAATACTGGAGCAGCGTCATCTCGCTGCCCAGCACGCCGAAGCTATTGCGCCAGCCGAGGGGCAGTTGCATGATCGCGAACTCGCCCGGTTCCGCGCCGATTTGCGCGTAAATGTCGGGGATCCGCGCGTCGGTGGTGGGCAGCGGCACAGACAGGTGTTCCAGGATGACGGCGAGCGCAAGCAGACCGGCCAGTAAGATCGCAACAGGCGTCAGCCGCGACTTCCGTGTCGCGTCAGATGGGTTCGGATTGGTCTTCAGCCGGGAAAGGGGCCAGTAGACGCCATAGGCCGCCAGCGCCGCCAGCGCCAACATCAAGATGACGCTGTTGCGGTTCGGCGCGCGGTTCGCGTTGATCACCGGAATATAGTGCAGCAGCGTGAACGGCAGCGGAAACGTCACGCCCTCCGGCAACATGTTATCCAGATCGAACCGATAGCGCCCGTTGATTTGCAGCAGCGGCCCCAGCGCCAACACGCCGAAGGTCAGCGCCGTCCAGATCCACGCGCGGGCTGCGCGCCCGCCTTTGCGCGCCGCCCACGCGCCCAGCAACGCCAGCGCGAGTGTGACCCAGCCCAGGAACACCGTGTTGATATCCGAGAAGCGCGCCCGGCCCTCCTCGACTTGGCGCAGCGCGTGCGTCCAGTGGCTCAGGTCGGCGCCGTGTTCGGTGAACAATGGGTTCAGATCGGTGGGCGTCGCCAGACCGACGAGATCCGCGCTGAGCTTGACGCTTTCGCCCCAGCCCGTCAGCGCATAGTCGCCCGTGGTGAACTCGCGGACAATTGGCATGAGCACGGGCGACCAGAAAATCACGGCGACGATCGCCGCCACGCCCAGCGCCCTGAGCGCCCCCCTCCGGTCGGGCAGCCTTTTCCATGAGACGATCAGGACGATCAGGCTGAACAGCCCCAGGAACGAGGCAAAGATCATCTCGGCCAGCGCCGCCAGCGCGAAGAAGAACCCGGCTAGCGCGCCGTTGCGCAACGTCGGGTGGCGCAACGTGCGGAACAGGTAGAGCGCGTAGAACGGCAGCCACTGCGTCGTGACCATGTCGTAATGGCCCAGCGCCGCGTAGATCGCGCGGTTGGACGCAAAGGCATAGATCACGCCGGCCACGAACGCGGCAAGGCGCATCCGACCCACATCGGTGCGGCCACGCTCCGAGTGCGACAACAGATCGAGCGCCAGCAGATACGCTCCGAACCCACTCAGGGTCGTCGCAGATAGCAGCATCAGGTTGCTTGCCAGCGGCAGGTTGAAGGCCAACAACAGCGGCAAACCGAGGATCGCGTTCAGGAAGTTATAGGTATAAAGGATCAGGTCAATGCCGAGGGGATACCAGATCAGTTCGGTGTGCAGCGGGCTGACGCCCAGATCGAGCAGGGCGTGCTTGAAATACCAGATATTCCAGGCGAAGGTGGATTCATCGAAGGCCCAGGTGGCCGTGCCGGGGATGCGGCTGCTGAGCCCGGCAATCACCGGCCAACTCAGCGCTATGGCAAGCACGGCGTAGATGACCAGGGCCAGGCCGGAACTTCTTTTCCCTGAAGGGGTCGAAGTCCCCGAAGGGGGTGAAGCGCCACTCATTCAGCAATCGTACCATATCGGACACATGGTCACAAAACGCCCGGCGAAAGCAGTTGGTTCCCGCGATGCTGGAATTACTCCGTAAGGGTATGCCAACCGTCGGGGGCGGCGGGTGACGTGACGGGCATTCCATCGGCGTGGAGCAGCCGGATGCGCAGGTCGGTGGGTGTCGCGTCCGCATCGAGCGGGTGCGTCGTGACGAATGTCCCGCCCGGAATCCACTCGGTCGGTCGGAATGCGTCGAGGTTGCTTTCGACCGACACGTCATCCGTGGCAATTTCGAGCCGATAACCGCGCCAGTTCTCCGGTTCGGGGCCGTTTGTTTGCCAAAGCAGGCGCAAGACCGGCGCGCCGTTTGCATCGGTTACAATATCGGCCCCTTCGAGCGTCAGCACATCCGTCATCGGGATGGGCGCGTCGAAGCGCGCCGGGCCGGGCAGCGATCCCCGCGTTGCGGGCAGCTCGATGACTTCCAGGGCTGTGGCGCCTCCCGGCGCGGCAATCCGGTCGCGCTCGACCCCGTTGACCGCCAGGTATTCGGCAGCGACGCCCTCCGCCGGGGCGCTGCCGCCCAGCAGATAGGTCACGGGTTCGCCGTCGGGCGACAGGGGCAACACAGCCCGCGCGTCGAACCAACTCAGGTTGGGATCGCGATGCGTGAAATACGTGCTGACGGTCGCTTCCTCGCCCAGCAGCATGAACGTCGGATGCCGGTAGATGTCGGAGGAAAGGAAGACGTGACCCGCCGGCTCGTGTGTTTCCAGCCATGCCCATGCCGTGGTCATGTCCCCCTCGAACGCCTCGAAGGTCGCCGGCGATGGCCCCCAGATCGTGAAATAATCGCGATACGTCAGCCCTGCGTGTAGCATCAGCGCAATTCCCGCCAGCGATAGCGCGATCCACGCGCGTTGCGTTCCCAGTATCTTCCACAGCCACGCTGCGGCCACGCCCAGCCCGATCGCCGGGAGGAAATAATTTGCCGGGATCACCCCGAGTACGCGAGGCAGCGTCGGAAAACGGTCCGTCGCAAGGAAAGATGGAACCAGCATCACCGCGATCCAGGTCAGCAGGAAGAGCGGGGCCGTATATCGTATGCGTCGCAATAACGCCGCTAACCCAAGCACGGCCAGCGCAGCGGTCAGCAGGTCGAACACGGCGCGGCCCGGGAGATTGTAAAACTGCGCCGTGTCGCCTTTGCCGGGGACGATGAACTGGCGCACGTTGGCCCAGGCCGCCTGCGCCATGCGCGCTGCCGGGTTTCCAACGCCCACCGCGGCGACCTCCGAGGCGCGCTGCATGAAACTGCCCGGATGCTGCACGAAGTAGAGGCCCAGCGGCAGGAATACCAGCGCGGCGACGGCGAAAACGACAAGGAATAATTTGCCGTAGCGACGAAGCAACGCCGTGTCGCGCCCGATGAGCGCCTGGGCGACGAGGAAGAGCACTAGAAAAATGGGATAGAAGCGGCTCGCCGTGTAGAAGTGCAGGCTGAGACCGAGGAACAGCCCGCTGAGCGCGGCCCAGGCGTAACCGCTGCGCCCGTCCTCCGCGGCGTTGAGCGCGCGCCAGAGCGCCGCAAACGCCAGCGCCCCGCACATCGGCGTGAAGACCCCGCGGATCCCGAACCGGCTGAAATGGACGTGCCAGAAGGAAGTCGCGGTGTAGAGCGCGGCGGCCAGCGCGACCAGCGGCGCAAGGGTCACGGCCCACGACGCGGCGTCCCGGTTGCGCAGATGATAGCGCGCCAGCTCGCGCCCCAGCCAGTAGGTCGCCAGCGCCGTGACGATCCCCGCGACCACCGAGGGCAGGCGCAGCGCAAACGGCGTCACCCCCAGCAGCCGGTACGCGGCCGCGACGATCCACATGTGCAGCCCCTCGCGGCCGTAGTTTGCCGGGAAGAAGACCGCCCCGCGCCCCGCCAGCACGTCGAGCGCGTCGAGGCCGTCGGTCGCCTCATCGCCGAACAGGCCCGGCGGGATGTTATTTAATTGCCATAAGCGAAAGAACGCTGCGATGAGAAAAATCAGAAGGGCGTGCAGCCGAGGGTCGAGGAGCCATGCGGGGAGGGTTGAGGTTTGTGCTGTCACCCTGAGCGGGTTAACAACGAAACGTTCTTCATGATTGGATTCTAGCGAAGGGTCTCGACTCGCAAACGGAGATTCTTCGCTGGAGTCACGCCGTAACGGCCGTCTGAGGGTTAACCCGCTCAGAATGACAAAATTCACCTTTGCAAAGGGCTGAGCGAAGCGAAGCATCTCACGTGACCGGCTTGCGCGCCAGCACCCACCGGTGATGCGCCCATACCTGCTTCACCTGCCAGGGCAGCCGCGACCTGTCGAGCCAGGCGTACTTCATCACGCGTTGATAGAGGTCAGGCTGCTGGCCCAGGTAATAGGCCATCGTAGACCAGGTCCAGCCTTCGCCCTCGAACTTGCCCTGCATCTTCTTGCTCTTGATGCCCAGCCGGCCCAGCAGTTCCGAAGCCGGCATCACCGTGTCGGGCCACGGCGGCACATCGAGCACGCCCTGTTCGAGTACCGTCAGCCCCAGCGACTCCAGCGTGCTGCGAATCAGCCCGATGTCGGTCCAGCGCTCGTCTACCTCTTTGACGAACTCCGGCTCGACGATGTATTTGCGCATCAGATAACCCACCTGCACCGGGTTGGGCACGGCGACGAAAACCAGATCGTTCGTGACGCGCGCCATCTCGGCCAGCAGCGCCTCCGGCTGCGCGATGCGCCAGAGCGCGGCCCAGTTCCACACGAAGTTGAAGCTGTTATCGGGGTAGGGCAGGCGCGCCCAATCGGGAACCAGGGAGAAGGTCGCCCGCAGCCCTAACTCATCCCAGATGCGTTCCACCCCCGCGAGACGCTCCGCGTCATCGTCGGCCAGCGTCACCGGCGACTTGACGCGCGCCAGCGCCACGCTGTTGATCCCGCTGACGCCCGCCATCCCGTAGAGCGGGGCCTCCAGCACGGAATAGAAGCCGTAGTGCCCCTTGAGCTTGAGCAGGAAATCGTTGAGGACGAAGCGCTCGTAGACGAGGCCGAGGCCCTCGTTGTAGTCGGTGAGGTAGCGCTTCCAGACGGGTTCGGTAGTCATATCGAGGAAAGTGTATCACAGGCCAGGGCAGCGGATAAAAACGGATAAGCGGATAAGGCGGCTGCCCCGCGCGAAGTATAACGATTATCTGCAAAACATGCGCAAGATCATGGTTTTGACAACGGGGGGGGGTAAAGCCCCGCGTCTCGCTCAACCCGTGGAGGGAGTCAACGATGAAAGCCTCGCGTCACACCGCTGCTCGCCGCCTGCTGATTCTTGCCCTCGTCGTGCTCTTCGTCAATGCCGGATTCCTGTTGATCGCTCATGCGCAGGAAGGGCCGGCCATATCGTCCAGCGATATGGCGCGTCTTTACCTGCCAATGGTCTTGCAACAACCCGTGGTAGTTCCGCCCACTCCAACACCCACCGAGACGGTCACGCCTACCGCGACTCCACCGCCGCCCAGCGACATGGTGCTGATCCCCGCCGGCTCGTTCCAGATGGGCTGCGACCCGGCGCACAACGGTGGTTATAAGTGCGAATCTGATGAGTTGCCCCTTCATGCCATTTACCTGGATTCCTATCGGATTGATCGCACTGAAGTTACTACTGCTCAATATGCGCAGTGTGTGGCTGAAGGAGCGTGTACGTCCTTGCTTCCGTCCTATGATAACGAGAATCCTGTGTCTCCCGTCGTCTGGGTAAGATGGTCCCAAGCTGATGCTTACTGTCGATGGCTCGGAAAACGCTTACCCACGGAAGCAGAATGGGAGAAGGCCGCGCGCGGCCCGCGTGACACACGAGCGTTTCCGTGGGGTGATGACCTTCCGAACTGCACTTTGGCTAACTATCGGATTGAGGTTACTGCAGGAGGATGCATCAAAGTTTGTTTCTGGGGTGGCAATGCTGTAGATAGTTATCTGCAAGGAGCGAGCCCATATGGGGTTCTGAACATGGCTGGCAATATCCATGAATGGGTGAATGATTGGGTACAGTCAGATTATTATTCCGTGTCACCGACCAGTAATCCCACTGGTCCAGCAACAGGCACTTCCAGGATGTCACGAGGAGGTGCCTGGTGGACTCCACGCGACTACTTGCGAGTGGCCAGTCGGCTTGGCCTCTGGCCTGATGGTGGGGGAAACTGGGTTGAGTTCCGCTGTGCGGCCGCGCCATGAAAGTGGGGGCAGCGAATACGAACGGATAAGCGGATGCACACCGGGTTACATGACCCATCCGCTTATCCGCTTTTTCATCCGTTGCCGCGGGCTGAAGTATACAGGCTTTTGCCTTCGCGCAAAGCCGGATAGATCAACGTCCCGACGATGTTGCGGCGGCGGGCGACTTCATCCGGCGTCACCACGACGATGTCTTTTGGTACGCGGATATCGTGCAGCGCGCGGCGCATCTCAAGCTGTTTGGCGCGCCTGGAACCGTCGATGGGCAGCACAACAAGCAAATCTACATCGCTGTCAGACGTCGCAGTGCCTCGCGCGTGCGAGCCAAACAGGATGATCTGATCGGGGCGAAACTGCTCCACAATGCAGTTCACCATTGCCGCAATCGCTTGTTCGATCTTATCCATGGCGATATCTCCACGAACAGTATAGCACATTTGTTGATCTTCTGACGCCGAAGGTTGAGTGCGATATCGTGGGTTACGAAGAGGTTGACGTTTTCCGCACCTCATGTAGTCTTTGTAACATACTTGCCAGGTTTTCGCCTCTCGCGGTAAGTTCCTGGGCAAGCGCGTCAGCGAGCGGATCAATTTATGATGCCCGCGGACTGAGCACGAAAATTCCGTCGAGATCAACCAGTGTCAGTGCTTGCCCAGGCTGAATGTTGTATCTATTGCGCACGGCCCGCGGCAGTGTAATGCGTCCGCGCTGCGTGACGTAGAGGATGAAGCTCTGTCCCGG
>JBBQRS010000068.1:0-26474 GCA_038214535.1 Anaerolineae bacterium | reverse complement strand
GGGCATCTTGTACCAGACTTCGTCCTGGAACAACTGGTTCATGTTGCCCCAGGCGACCCAGAGCCGCACGGTTTTGTCTTCCGCTGCGGGTTCGGCGGCGGCGGCGGGCGCTTCCGCGGCGGCGGGCTGATCGGCGGCGGGCGCTTCCGCGGCGGGGGCGGCCGGTTCGACGGCCGCGGGGACCTGGCCGCCGCAGGCTGCGAGGGCCATGCCGGAGCCGGTGATGGCCGCGAACTTCAGGAAATCGCGGCGCGTGGCGAACTTCTTCTCTGCCATTTTACTCGCTCCTTGAGATATGGATGATAGGGACCGAACCGCAGTTCTGCAGACAGGCATTTGGGCGAGGGCCGACCAGAAGCAGGCTCCGGAGGCGACAAGGACAGTCGCGAGGCGCCGGCAGGGGAGGAGGGCGACTTCGCCAGCCAACGATCATTGTGACAACCTTCTCACACATTTCATTGTGTGCATAGAGTATACACTGCGGGCGTAAATATCTGCAACTTGGCAAACGCGCTCGGAATGACAAGAATGGGACGCCCCCTTATCGGGGTCTGCGTCGGACGAGCACGGATGAACGCAGATTTAACGGTGTTTCATCCTCGCTTGTGCCTCGGCAGGGCTTCAACGCGGACCTGAGAACTGCGCGTGGCTCTTCTTCGTAGTGACGGCTTCAGCCGTTGGAGATCAGTGCAACGGCTGAAGCCGTCACTACGAAGGGAAAGACATTCAGGCGGCGTAGGCGGCGAGCAGATCGGCCAGTTCCTGACGGATGGCGCAATTGGCGAACAGGAAGGATTGCATCAGAGCATCAATCTCGGGTTCACTCAGGCCCGCGAACAGGGCCGCGAATTCGGGCAGCATGGACTCGGAGAGCAACAGGTGGCGCACGTGGCGCTTGGCATACCAGTCCGCGCCGAAGGGGCCGGGGTCCCAGCCGGGCGATTCGCGGTGCAGGGTTTCGCGCAGGGGAACCATGATGTCGCGCACGCCGGCTTCGGTTCCGCCCCAGGCGTCCACGCCGAGCCGCGCCTTCTTCTGCACGAACTTACCCACGCGTTGCATCCACGGGCTGTCGGGCGCGGCATAGGTCAGCGCCTGGAGGCCGACGTCTTTGTAGAGCCAGATGGACCAACTGGCGCTGTGGTGCTTGTAGATTTCGAGTTGGTCGCGCAGTAGATGATAGCGCATGGCGTCGGCGGCGGGGTCGTCGGTGTAAACGGGGCCGAACTCACCGACCCAGATGTGCAGGCCGTGTTGCAGCATATACGCGCTGCGTTGCAGGAATTTCTCTTCCAGCGCCTCGCTGTCGTAGTATTTGCCGCCCGTCACGCCGGGGTAGGGGCCGCCTTCCATGAAGCCCGGTTCGGCGTAGTCGTGGTTGGTGTAGACGACGCCGGGCCAGGGATCGCCGAACATGTGGAAGTCCTGCGAATAGCGGTTGCCCTCCAGGAAGATCAGGTGGTTCGAGTCTATGGCGCGGATGGCGTCTACGAGACGGCGATAGACCGGCATGATGAGGGCTTCGCCGGGGTCGTAGGGTTCGTTGATGGGATTATACCCGGCAACCCAGGGGTTGTCGCGGTAGCGCGTGGCGAAGGCTTCCCACAGGTTGACGGCGCGATCCTGGAAGTGCTTGTGCCGCCAGAAGAGGGCCTTGTGGGTCGGGTTGTCGGAGTGCCAGTCCTGGTTCTGGTAGCCGGGGAGGGCGTGCAGGTCAATGATGGTGTAGATCTGGTGTTTGGCGCAGAGGTCAATGACGCGGTCGAGGTGGGCGAAGCCGCTTTCTTTGATGACGAAGGGGTTCAGGTCGTCCTCGAAGTGGCGGTAGTTGACCGGGATGCGCACCAGGTTGAGACCGAGCGAATGAATATATTGTGCGTCCGCCTCGGTGAAGAAGTATGCGAGGAAGCGGTCGAAGAAGAATTCGCACTTCGCGGGGCCGAGGACGTCACGGATGGCTTCGCGCTGGGCTTCCTCGTTGGCGGGGTAGCCGGTGATGAAGTTTTCCATGTTCATCCAGCCGCCGAGGCCGAAGCCGCGCAGGATGACGGGTTTGCCGGCGGCGTCGGTGATCTGGCGACCCTGGGTTTTGAGGTGGGAAGGTGTGGACATGAGGGCGTCTCCTTGTGATGAGCGCAGGGGACTGCGCGCTACGAGCGAAGGCGCAGGGGACTGCGCGCTACGAACCGGGTTCAAAGATGATGTCGCCGAAGCAGGCGGGTTGGTGGAAGTCGAACTTGACGACGGGCGACCAGGAACCCCAGTGCGGATGTGAGGTGCGATCGCCGCATTTGTAGAAGTTGGCGCGCCAGTGTGCGCCCGAAATGTCTCCCAGCGGCCCGGTGTACTTGTCAATGAGGGCGAAGGGGATGCGGAATTGTACGGTCCAGGCAGTGGGGCCGACTTGCTCCGGGTCGATGATAGGGGGCAAGGAGGTGCGCCGGAGCACCTGCGCGCCGTCTGCCGCGGGTGTCTTGGTATAGGCGGCGAAGCCATCGCCGATGCGTTGATGGTCGGTGATGTGGTAGAGGAGCAGCGCGCCGCCGCAGTTGAACTCGAAGTTCAGGTAGCCGCGATCGGGATGGGGCTGGACGAAGAACTCGACGGTGCTGTCGGTGCAGACCGGGTCGTTGTGCTCGGTGTGGATGCAGCGCACGTAGTGATCGTTCACGCGATAGATGCCGTGAATCGCTTGACCGTCATAGAGCAGGCGGGCCTGGGTGGCCGGGCGATGGTCGCTGCCTTCGAGGCGGAAGTGCGTGATGGCGAGCGTCTCAGCGCCTGCCCAGGTCGGGTCGTCCCAGTCGGCGTTCAAGGGTGGTTCGGCGTGCGTTTGGTGGATGGTGTACGTTGGCATGGTTCTCATTTCTCGATGCGGAATCCGGTGGGTTGATAGCCCACGAAGATGCGGGTCATGTCACAGAAACGACTGTGACTTCGTGTTCTCAGAACGTTTCGGTGACTTTCTTCAGGCCGCGCGGGTGATCGGGATCCAGGTCGCGCGCATTGGCGAGATACATTGCAAACAGTTGGCCTGGGATGATGGCAGGGATGGGTGATAGCCATTCGGGGATGCCCGCGGGTAGCGATAGTGCAGTCCGCGCCGCTTTGAGGATGTCGGCGTCGTCGCTGATGGCGAGCAGTTCGGCGTCGGCGGCGTTGGCGGTCGCCATGAATGCCTTCAACTCGGGCAGCATCTTGCCCGATGGGGCGATCAGGATCACCGGGAAGCCGCTGTGGATCAGCGCGACGGGGCCATGTACGAAATCGGCGCTGCTGTACGGTTCGACCATCGTGTAGGTCATTTCCTTGAGCTTGAGCGCAAGCTCGAAGGCGGTGGCATAGTTGAAGCCGCGCCCGATGGTGACGCAGGACGTCATGTAGCGATAGCGTTCGGCGATGGCGGCGACGTCACCCTGGAGCGTAAGCGTCTGCGCCATGAAGTCGGGCGCGCGCGTGAGGGCGGCCATCTGCGCGGCGTCGCCGTTGAGGCAGGCGCTGAGCAGCGCGATGGCGCCGAGTTCGGCGGTGTAGGACTTGGTGGCGGCCACAGATTTCTCTTCACCCGCATGGATGTCAATGACGAAATCGGCCACGTGAGCGAGATCGGAATCAGGCGCGTTGGTGAGGGCGGCGGTCAATGCGCCCTGGCGTTGCGCTTCGGCCAGCACGCCCACGATGTCCGGGCTTTTGCCGCTCTGCGAGATGCCGAGCACGAGCGCCGCGCCGAAGCGGGGCGGCGCGGCATAGATGCTGAAGAGGCTGGGCGCGGCGAGCGCGACCGGCAGGCGGTTGTAAGCGCCGAGCAGGTATTGCGCGTAGCGGGCGGCGTTGTCGCTGGTGCCGCGGGCCGCGATGAAGACGTGATCCAGGCCGCGGGTGCGCATGGCGTCGGTCAGGGCGACCATGGTCGTTCTCTCCGAGGCCAGCAAACGGCGCATTACTTCGGGTTGCTCGTAGATTTCGTTGTAAACGTGGGTTGATTGCAAAGTGTCCGACGACATGAGCGCTCCTCGATGGGTATCAAAGCTGGGCGGAATAAACCAATTTTCCACGGATGACGGTTCCGGCGACGTGAAGATCGGGCGTCAGCAGGGTGAGATCGGCCAGATAGCCGGGCGCGATGCGACCGCGTTCGGCGTGGAGGCCGAGGAGCGTCGCGGGCGTGGTGGTGACGGTTGCCAGGGCATCGGCGAGCGCGCAGCCGGTGATGCGCGTCAGGTTGCGGAGCGCCGCGTCGAGGGAGAGGATGCTGCCGGCCAGGACGCCATCGGCCAGACGCGCGCTCGCGGCATCCACGAAAACTTCGTATTCGCCCAGCATGTGTTTCCCCGGCCCCATGCCGAGCGCGGCCATCGCGTCGGTGACGAGACTCAAGCGGTCGGGGCCCAGGGCACGCCACACCAACGCGATCATCGCGGGGTGGGTGTGGATGCCGTCGGCGATGAGGCCGACGGTGAGGCGTGTATCGGTGAGCAGCGCGCCCGGCAAGCCGGGGTCGCGATGGTTCAGGGCGGGCATGGCGTTGAAGAGGTGCGTGCCGTAGCGGATGCCCGCGTCGAAACCGGCTTCCGCTTCCTCATAGGTCGCGATGCTGTGTCCGGCGCTCACCACGATGCCGCGCGCCGTCAATGCTGCGATGACCTCCCGCGCGCCGGGTAGCTCCGGGGCGAGCGTTACGAGGCGCACGCCGCTTTCCGGCGACCACTCTGCCACGGCGTCGAGCGACGGCGGGCGCAGGTAGGCGGCGTTGTGGGCGCCCTTCTTCTGCGGGTTGAGGAAGGGGCCTTCGATGTGGAGACCTAGCGGAGCCGCGCCTTGAAAATCGTCCGGCGGGCGCGCGATGATCGCCTGCGCATGGGCGACGTTCTTCAGCGGCGAGGTGATGATGGTCGGCAAGAAGGCCGTGACGCCAAGTGAGGGATAGCGCGCGGCGACAAGCCAGATGGACGCCGGGTCGGCGGTGAAGTCGTGCCCGAAGGCGCCGTTGAATTGAAGGTCTATGAAGCCGGGCGCGATGATGAGGCCGGAAGCGTCAAAGGTTTGCGCGTTGTCCGGAGGGGTAATCGTATTTGTTGAGCCGACGGCGAGGATGCGTTCGCCTTTGATCAGCAGGGCCGCGTGTGAGATTTCCTGCTGGGGGGTGTAGAGTGTGCCACCATGAATGTAGAGCATATGCCCTCGTTGAACTGGCGCACTGATGTGCGCGCTACGAACGAAGCCCTGGCGCTCTTACGAGCGCGCTGCGAGCGGCGGCAGGCTGGCGGCGGCGATGGATTGGCCGACGCGGCGGCTTTTTTCGTCGGGCAGCCGGACGTTGATGGCGGCCGCGAGATCAGGGAATTCGGCGTCGAGGATGCGCTGTGCGCCGTCCAGGATGATTTGGCCTCCGCCGCCGGAGGTGACGCGACCCAGGATCAGGACGTGCTTCAGCGTGTAGAACTCGGCGTAGTGGGCCAGGGTGTAGCCGAGATAGACGCCGATGCTCTCCCAGATCCGGCGCGCGCCGAGGTGGCCGGATTCGAGCAGGGCTTGCACGGTTTTGAGCTTCTCCGCATCGGTTACGTCGCCGGGAATTTCGATGCCGGCCGCCGGGGCCAGCCGGAAGACGGCCTGCTGAGAGAAGTAGAGCGCGCCGACGCCGCGGTCGCCCGACCATTCGTCAACGGCGGCGGCGGGCGCAACGTCCACCGGCGCGAAGGCCAGCTCGTTGAGCCAGTCGGTGATGGCACCCGCCGGGGTGACGTAGCCCGCGGCCTCGCTGGAGCCCAGCGCCAGACCGAGTACGGCGTTGGCGTCGAGCGACATGGAACCCGCCAGGGCGGTCACTTCGCCGTCGTTGACGACTTCGAGCGGGACGCCGAACTCCGCGCCGATGCGCGCGAACATCGTGCGGATCTGATCGAAGCGCTCAGCGGGGACGCCGCGGAAGAGTGAGGCGACCCTGGGTTGGTTGTCCACGTAGACGCCGGCCGCGCTGCCGCCGATGGCGTCGAGGCGCGGGAGTTTTGCGGCGGCCATCCGTAAAGCTGTTACGATGTGCTGATAGTGATAGTCGGGGTCGGTCTGCCCGCGCGGCTCCCAGACGATTTCTTCGCTGAAGACGGCTGCGCCGTACGCGACGGCGGAAATCTTGAGGTCGGACGCGCCGAGATCGAACCCGACGCGGTACCCGTCGAGGTTGCGCCCGAGGGACTTTTCCGGCTCGTGCGCGGGCGGCACGTCAGACGCGGCGCAAACGACGACCTGGAACGGGCGTCCATAGACGGTGTCGCCCATGAACGTGTCGTCGAAGCGGCGCGCGCCGGTGGGCGAGTAGACGCGCGCGAGCTGCTCGCCGATGCCCGCGGGGCCGCCGACGTAGACCCGATACGCCCCGCGCTGCCACAGCAGAAATTTTAAAATGCGTTCCGCATAGGGTAGGTTCGCGCGGACATCAGGGTGGCGGTCGGGGTAGACCACGGTCTCGAAGCGTGAGAGCGCGCCCTGGGGGCGCTCAAGCCCGAAGACCAGGGGAACGCCCGCGCCGGATGCAGCTACGGCCGCGCGGAAGGCGCGGTTTGCCAGCACTGCGGGGCGATAAATGAGATCGAGCGGCGGCGCGGTGCGCGGGACAGGGTATGTATGGTCAGTTGGCATGGACGGAAGCTCCTGATGGAAGCCTTTTACGGCGCGATTATACCATATGCGGCGCGCGGAGATTCCCACCGCCCGCGGAGTGCGCACGCCACAGATGGCGTCAGATGCGCACTCCGCAAGTGGATCTGCTACCAGCGCGACAGGAGGTCGCGCACTTTGGCGAGTTGGATGGCAGCCTCGGTGTATTCGTTTTCGCCGGTGTGGTGCTCGACGCTGTAGCAGCCGGTGTAGCCGGAGTCGCGCAGCATGGTCAGGCTTTCCGCGAGCGAATTCTCGGTGATCTCCCATGCGATGTGGGTGTGCATGGCCCAGGGGGCCATTTGCGCGTCGCCGGCGTTGCCGCGGAAGTGTAGCAACATGCCGAACCCGGGATGATCCACGCCCTTGCAGATGCGGACCATGTTATCCGGCACGACTTCGGGCCCCCAATGATTCTCGGGGCCGACGCGGTAGCCGTTGTCGTGGGCGCGCTGCGCGTATTCCTGGTAGCGGCTCACGATGAGGTCCATCTGCTCATCGGTGAAGGTTTCGCCCTGGCCGCCGGCGTCAATGCGGAGGGTGCGCGCGCCGAGAGTTTCGGCGACGTGCATGTAGTGGAGCGCCTCCTGGTGATGCTGCGCGCGTTGGTCGGCGTCGTCTTCCCAGATGTGCGGGCCGTCTACGCAGAGGTTGACCAACGTCAGGCCGCGCTCATCCAACCCTCGGCGGACCTTCGCAAGGTAGTCGTCATCCGTGCTGAGCAACATGCCGTTCCAGATGTCGGCGGCGTCGAGGTGGTAGCGGTATTTGCTGCTCTCCAGATAGCCGAAGAGGTCTATCATGCCGTCGCGCAGCAGGCCGTGGAATGCGTAAGATGCGATCGCGATCTTCATGGGATGTCCTTTCCTTTTTTGCTGCGAATTTCACGAATTACACGAATTTCTTTCCTGTGCATTATTCGTGCAATTCGTGTAATTCTGTGCAAGATTTTCAGAGCGCCGATAGCGGTAGTGGGTCGAAGGTGGTGCTCAGGGTTTGCGTTGCGCCGGTCTCCGCGGCGCGATAGCCGGATTCGATGATGTCAATGACGTGGCGGGCGTGTTCGGCGGTGGCGATGGATGGCTCGCCCTCGCGCACCCAGTCCACGAGTTGCATCATGTCCTCGAAGACGTGCGACTCGGCCATCTCGGTGTGCGGGCCGGTGACGTGCGGTTCGTGGTCGTCGGGGAGGCGCAGTTCCTGATCGCCGAAGCTCGTACCGATGATCGCGCCGCCGACGCCGTAGATGTTGGGCTGGAAGCCTTTGGTCACCGAGCCTGCGACCGTGCCATAGATGAAGGCGAACAACGAATTGCCGAAATCCAAGAGCAGCAGCGTGGTGTCGTCCATCTCGCAGGCGATTTTCTCGCCGTGATACTCGCGTTCCGGGATCACCAGGCCGGACATGGCCGTGACCCGTTGGGCCGGCCCCATGATGCCGGTGAGGGCGTGGAGGCAGTACACGGTCACATCGTACTGTGGGCCGCCGCCGGGCCGCTTGAAGTACCACGCGGGGTTAGCATCGGTGAGGATGTCGTTGCCGGTGCGAAATTCTTCCTTCATGTGGTAATCGCCGACGCCGGACGCGCCGGTGGCGATCCAACTCAGCCGGCCCAGCGCGCCTTCCAGGATCAGCTTGCGGATGCGCTGGTTGTGGGGGTGGAGCATCATGCCGGGGGAGGCGACGATGATGACGTCTTCCTCCTTCGCGGCTGCGATCAGCGCGTCGGCGTCGGCCACGGTGGTGGTCATGGTCTTATTGAAATGGATGTGCTTGCCCGCTGCGATGGCCTGCATCCCTTGCTCGAAGTGCAGGCCGATGGGCGAGCAGAGCGTCACGGCCTCCACGTTGGGGTCGGCGAGCAGTTCCTCGTAGGTGAGGTAGGGCGCGGCGACGCCGTATTTACGCGCCGCGGCCTCTGCGCGACCGGGCACGGGATCGCAGATGGCGGCGAGGCGGACGCGATCACTCACGTCGGGCTGGCTGAGGTGCATCAGCGCGCCGCGGATGCCGATCGCGCCTGCGCCGACAACGCCGATGCCGAGTTGTTCAGTCATGGGGACCTCCAGATTTTTAGCCACGAATTACACGAATTGCCCGAATTCTTTTTTGTGTATTATTCGTGTCATTCGTGTCATTCGATGCAAGGTTTTCAGCGCCAGGATGTTGTGTGCTGCCAGCCGACCGTTTCTTTCAGCCGGTTGTTGGAGAGCAGGCTGGCGTGGCCGGGAAGGTCGCTGAGCAAAAATAGCTCCGGCTTGTAACGCTCCAGCAGCTCCATCGTGGGCTCGAGCGCGGTGGTGTCGTCGGCGTTGCAGAAGTAGACGCCGTGCGGCTCGATGTCGGCGGCTTGCTCCATCAGGAGGCGGTGCGCGGAGGCGACGTCTTCGCTGCCGACCCACGCCCACAGCCATTCGTTCCAGCCGGTCGCAGGGCGCGCGTTTGCGGCCATGCTGCGGCGGCGTTCAGCGTCGCAGATGCCGGCGGCGCGGACGCCGTAGGTGCGGATGCCATAGGCGCGGGTGTAGGAGGCCATTAGCTCCTCATCGGCCAGCTTCGAGTAGGAGTAACTGTCTTCGACAAACGAAGGGTGCGCTTCGTCCACGGGCAGATACTGAAAGGGGAAAGGCGTGTCGCTGATGCGGTAGCCGTGGCCCAGCGCGCAGTTGCTGCTTGTCATAACGAAGGTCTTGACGCCGGACGCGACGGCGGCTTGCAGGAGGTAGTAGACGCCGAGGATGTTGGCGCGCATAGTAGTGTCAAATGGAAGACCGAGTTTCTTGGCCTGCTTACGTTCGTCCGGGTGGTCGGTGGGCCAGGATTGCGCGGCAACATGTTGCACGGCGTCATAGCCGCCATCCAACGCCCGTTGACACGCCTCCCAATCGGTGATGTCGCCCTCGATCCAGGGCCAATCGCCGAGGTCGGGGTCGGGCCGGCTGCGCGAGAAGAGGGTGAGTTGGTGGCCGTGTGCGGCCAGCTCACGGACGACGAAGGGGCCGGTTCTGCTGTTGGGTCCGGTGACCAGGACTTTCATATGGACGCTCCTGAGAAAGGATACAAGTAGGTAAGGATACAAGGAAACAAGGAAACAAGGAAACAAGGAAACAAGGAAACAAGGAAACAGGGTAATGGGCGCTTGCTTCCTTGTCATTGTTGTCAGGCGGTCAGGGCGGTGGAAGTGGACGCGGCTTGGACCTCGTCGGCGGTGACTTCGCGGCCGAGGTCGCTGGACAGGTAGACGCCCTCGGCGATGAGCATGTGGTTGAGGGCGAGCTCGGCGGTGGGCAGCAACGGGACGCGGCCTTGCAGGGCGGCGATCCAGTGTTTCTCTGCGCTGTTGTAGGCGTCGCCGTTCACGCCGACGTTGTGGATGCGCCACTCGAAGCCATCCATGTCCGCGCCGCCGTTCACGTCCAGGTCACCGGCGCTGAAGAAGAAGCCGAACGGATCGAGCCGGACGCCGCCGAGGCTGCCGATGACGTAGGAGCCGTCGAATTTGTCGAGGTGGATGGCCCACGACTCGATCAGGTCGAGCGTGAGGTCGCCGGAGAGGCGCACGAAGCCCATGCCCAGCTCCTCCACGTCATAGCCGCTGCGGTCGCGTCGCGCTTGATCCATGGGGGTCTTCTGGTAAGTCTGACCGGAGATGCGCAACACTTCGGGGTTGCCGAGCAGGTAGAGGATGCGCGCGATGTGATAGACGCCCATGTCGAACATCGCGCCGCCCGCGGCGTTGGCCTTCTGCACGAAGTTGGGCGTACCGTAGCCGTCCACGTAGGGGCGGCCGCGGCGGCGGAAGCCCGCGGAGCGCGCGTGGTAGACCTCACCGAGGCGACCCGCTTCGATCAACGCTTTGGCGGCCTTGGTCTCGTTGGTGTAGAGGGTATTGAGCTGGATCGAGAGCATCCGATTGAGCCGGCGCGCCGTCTCGAGCATGACGACGGCGTCGGCGTAGGAGCCGGCCATCGGCTTCTCGCAGTAGACGTGTTTACCGGCTTCCAGCGCCGCCAGGGTGACGGGCATGTGGAGGTTGTTGTGGAGACAGATGTCCACCGCGGTGATGTCATCGCGGGCGAGGAGCTGCCGGAAATCGGCGTAGGCGTTCGGGATGCCGTATTTCTCGGCCACGCGCTGCGCCTCGCCCTCATTGAGGTCTGCGACCGCGACCATCTCGGCGTCGGGGACGCGAGTGTAGCGGTCAACGTGGGCCTTGCCGATTTGCCCGACGCCGATGACGCCGACGCGAACTTTGTCAGTCATGGAGATGCCTCCTAAGGTCTAAAATGGTAGATTTTTCCGAGTATCTATCCGAAAATTGCGCTCGCGCTCCTTCGATCCCTTCGTAGTGACGGCTTCAGCCGTTGGGGGTGGGACAACGGCTGAAGCCGTCATTACGAAGGGGAAGACATGATGATGCGGATTATTGCTCCCAGGGCAACAAGAGAATCTTGGCCGCTTGCCCCGTCATCTGGAGTTCGAAGGCCTCGCTGACCTGGCTCATCGGCATGACGTGGCTGACGAGAAGGTCGAGCAGCGGCGATTGTTGGATGACCTGCATGATCAGGGGATAGTCGTTCAGGTTGTAATGCCACGAACCGATCAGGGTCAGGCCCTTGCGGATCATGTCGGGGCTGACTTTGATGGCGAGGTCGTCGTTGCATTCGCCGACGAAGGCGACCTTGCCCTTGCGACGGGTCGCATCTATGCACAGGCGTTGCGCCTGCACCGTGCCGGAGCAATCCAGCGCGCCGTCTACGCCCTTGCCGTCGGTGAGCTGGCGGATCTTCTGCAAAATATCAGCGTCGCGCGGATCGAGCACGGCTGCCGCGCCTAACTGCGTCGCCCGCTCCATGCGCCAGGGTACCGATTCGACCGCGATGACGCGGGCGTTGCGGAAGCGGGCATTGGCGATGGCGCCCAGCCCGACCGGCCCCAACCCCGTAATCAGGACCGTATCGAAGGCGCTGAGGGCCATGCTCTGGAAGGCTCCGAAGGAGGGACCGAGGGCGCACAACGCCAGCGCGGCGCGTTCATAGGATACGTCGTCGGGGATGCGCGGCAAAAGGAAGGCCGGCTTCAGAAGATATTGCGCGTAGGTAGCCTTGCCCTCGGGGCCGCCGGTGAAGGTATCGAAGTCGTAGGTGTGTTCGCAGTGGATGTAGTCGCCCGCCACGCACAACGCACACTTGCCGCACGGATATTGTGGCATCACGACCACGCGGTCGCCAACCCCCACGGGGCCGGGTTGCGCGATCGCCACGACTTCGCCGACGGCCTCATGCCCCAGGAACTCCGCCTTGTGGCCGGCCTGGTACATCTTGTACTCGGTACACATGGGGGTTACCATGACCTTGACCAGCGCCCAATCTTCCACCGGTTGCGGTTCGGGGGTTGAAATCAGTTCGGCCTGGCGTTCCCCGCGAATGACGACTTTTTGCATGGGTCTTCCTCCACTTTGAGACAGTTACGGTAGCCGGACGCGTAGATACTTTTGGCAATGGCTCTATTGTAGCATTCTCGGTATTGGGCTGCCAGAAACCGCGGCAGGAATTTCAGGAATCTTTTCAAAAACGCACTCACCACCCCTTCGTAGTGACGGCGTTAGCCGGTGGGGGGTTACACCACGGCTAAAGCCGGCACGACGAAGGGGCGCCCCGGCGGAAGATTATGCGGCGGGCGTGATCTTCAGCGCGTACGCGGGCGCGGGGGTTAGCCCGGCGGGGAGGGTGACGGTGAGGCCGGCGGGCGTGCGAGACCAGGCGGCCGCGCCGGGAGCGCCGAGAAGCTCGACTGTGGCAAGCGCGCCGGGGTAGTGCGCGCTGCCTTCGGCCAGTGAGTTGATCTCGATGCGACCGTGTTCCGGGTGGCCGAGCGCAAGGGCATAGAGCGCGTCGCCCTTCGTGGTGAAGCGGATGTCCTGCGCGGTGAAGCCGGTGCGGGCGGTGTCGTGGAACGCGCCGCCGACGACCTGGGTGGGGCCTTCGCCGTAGATCGTCCACGGGCGCGTGCCGTAGATGGCCTCGCCGTTGACGGCCAGCCATGCGCCGATTTCCTCGAGGATGGCGATCTCCGGTTCGGGGATCGTGCCGTCGGGACGGGGGCCGATGTTGAGGAGCAGGCAGCCGTTCTTGCTCACGATGTCGGCCAAGTCGCCGATGATGTCCTTCGCGGTCTTGTAGTCCTGCTCGGCCACGTAGCCCCACGAGTTCTTGGAGATGGAGGTATCGGTCTGCCAGAAATAGGGGAGCCTCTCGGTGGCCTGGCCGCGCTCGATGTCGAAGACGGCGGCGTCAGTGGGGAAGGGATCGTACTTGTAGTTGATGGCGACGCCCAGGCCCCATTCGACGCCGCGGTTGTAGTAGTAGGCGGCGAAGCGTTGCATGTAAGGCTCAAGGGCCGCCTGCTCGATCCACCAGTCGAACCAGAGGACTTGCGGGCGGTATTTGTCTACGATCTCGCAGGTACGCGCCAGCCAGTCTTCCAGGAATTTGGCGTCGGGGCGCGGTCGCCAGTCCTGGCTGTGCCATGCGCCGTCGCTATGCGGGCCTTCCGAGTTGGGGATGACAGTCGCCGGGCCGTAGAAATCGGCGTAGCGCGGGTCGTTGACGTCGGAATCGAAGGCGCGGCCGCCGTTCATGAACCACCAGTGCTCGGCGCGGTGCGAGGAGGCGCTGAAGACCAGCCCTTCGGCGCGCACAGCGTCCGCGAGGTCGCCGATGAGGTCGCGCTTCGGCCCCATTTTCGCCGCGCACCATTCGGTCAGCGCGGAGTCATACATGGGGAAGCCGTCGTGGTGTTCGGCGACGGGCATGACGTACTTTGCGCCGGAGCGTTTGAAGAGGGCGGCCCAGGCGGCGGGGTCGTATTTTTCGGCCTTGAACATGGGGATGAAGTCTTTGTAGCCGAACTCGCTTTGTGGCCCCCAGGTCTTGACGTGATGCTCGAACTCGGGGCGATCCTTGAGGTACATGTTGCGCGGGTACCACTCGTTGCCGAAGGCGGGCACGGCGTAGAGGCCCCAATGGATGAAGATGCCGAACTTGGCGTCGAGGTACCACTCGGGGACTTCGTAGGTCTTGAGGGATTCCCAGGTGGGTTCGAAGGGGCCGGTGACTGCTTGAGACATGTGTGTATTCCTCTCTTGGTTTGGTATTTCGATCCGAAAACTCTGTAGTCTAGCCCCTTGTGGGCGTCCGCCGGTGACGCCCACAAGGGGCTAGACTACAAGATCGTTACGAAGGCGTCGGCGCGGGCGCGGACGACGCGCGCGGGACATAGGCGGCGATGAGCGCCAATGTCAGGGCCATCAGGATCAGGCATAATACGAACGGCGCGCGCGGCTGCCATACGTACAGCGCGCCCGCCAGCGGGCCTGCGGGCAGTGAGACGAGCAGGGTGAGCGCGGTTGCCGCGGAGAAGGTCGCAGCGCGGTTGTGGTCGTCAATGATGTTGGCCCAATAACTCTGGTTGGCCGGTTGGTAGATTGCCATGCCGATCGCATTGAGGCTGGTGTAGAGCAGGGCGAGCCACAACGCGCCGGGCCGCGCGAACAAGAACACCAGACCGCCGGCGATCCAAAACGCGCCGCCGAGCAGCAAGTTGCCGTAGACCTGCGCAGAACCGATCCGGCGGGCGGCCAGCAGGATCAGGCCCAGGGTGACGAGGGCGGCAACGAATGGCAGCAACGAGATCGCGCTTTTGGGCAACCTCATGCCACCCGGATCGGCCAGGTAGATCGCGGCGTAGGTTGTCCACATGACCCCCACGAAGGCCACGAGGTTGCGGATGATCAGATAGTTGCGCGTGGGGCTGTGACTCACGAGGCGGCGCACCACGCCGCGATACTCGCGAGCCAGCGTTGCCGGTGACGTGGTTTGCATGACCGACATGCGCGCCACGCCGACCGTCGTCTCGTGGAGGGTGAACTGACGGACTATGGCGATGCTGATCGCGGAGATCATGTTGGCCGTCATGATGACGCGTCCTGCCGGAACGATGCTCCACACGGCGACCATGATGCCCGCCACAGGCGCAAGCAGGCTGGCCGCCGACGTGAGGAACTGGAACATGTTGAAGACTGCTGCCCGGTGTTTTTCTGGAACATCTTCCACGAAGAGACAGTCGAAGCTGGGGACGACGATGTAGACGAAGCCGTTGATGATGCGCCCGGCCACGAAATACCAGGGGTTGCGGGCGATGGCGTAGAGCAGCATCGGGATGCCCCAGCAGAGGATGTCGCCGATGACCAACACGCGCTTGCGGCCGAACCGGTCGGCGAAGTAACCGCCAAGCAGCGTGCTGACGAATGCTGAGGCCGTAAGCAGGCTGGCCAGCAGGCCGACCTGCAATTCGGTCACGCCCAGGCCGAGCATGTAAAGCGGAAGGTAGGTGGTGTACCATTGGAAGAAGACCGCCCCCACCCCTTCGGTGAGCACGATGACGCGGGCGTTGCCCTGGACGCCGGCGAAAGACGCACGGGTTTGATCGGCGCGGCGGAGCAGGGGTTGGATCACGCGGCGTTCTCAGATGGCGCGACGGGCGCTAAGGCGGCATGGCCGGCGCGCCGGCCATGCCACAGGGGTCTCATCTTCGGCCTAGCCCTTGATGCCGGACATCACGATGCCCTGGACGAAGAAGCGTTGGGCGACGAAGAAGAGGACGATGATGGGGATGAGCGAAATCACCGCCACCGCCATCATGTAGTTATACTGGACGTTGCCCTGCGTGCCCTGGAAGCGTTGCATGGCGAGCGCCAGGGTCTGCTTCTCCGGGTCGCGCAGGTAGATCAGCGGCGCGATGAAGTTGTTCCAGTTGCCGATGAAGGAGAAGACGGCCACGGTGGCGAGCGCCGGTTTGGTGAGCGGGAGCAGGATGCGGCTGAAGATGCCCCACGTGGACGCGCCGTCAATGCGGGCGGCGTCGTCGAGTTCCTTGGGCAGCGTCAGGAAGAACTGGCGCAGCAGGAAGATGAAGAAGGGCCACCCGAACCAGGCCGGCACGGTGAGCGGTAGCAGGGTGTTGGTCCAACCGAGCCGGGCGAAGAGCACGTATTGCGGGATGAGGGTGACCCACATCGGAACCATCATGGTGCCCAGCACCAGCATGAACAGGATGTTCTTGCCCGGCGCGCGCAAACGGGCGAAGCCATAGGCTGCCAGCGAGCAGGAGAAGAGGTTGCCCGCGATGTTGGTCAGGGTGACGATGAGCGAGTTCATCAACGGGATGTTGAAGTTGGTGTACTTGGTCCATGCGTCCGGGTAGTTCTGCCACTGGATCGGATTGGGGATCCAGATCGGCGGGAACTTGAAGATCTGTTTGGGCACCTTCAACGAGGTGGAGACCATCCAGAGGAAGGGCAGGATCAGCGCGACCGCAATGGGGATCGCGATGGCGAAGAAGAGAATCGTCTTGAAGACCTGCCGTGTTTCGGGGCGTTTGTACCACGCTACGTCATAGTGAACGGGGACCGTTTCGGTCTGTCCGGCAACCTGTTGCATCTTATTCTCCCCCCTCCGTATCGCCTTCGTAATACACCCAGCGATTGCTGGCTTTGAGCTGAATGAGGGTCATCGCCATGATAATGAGGAAGAGCACCCAGGCCAGTGCGGACGCGTACCCCATCTTCTGGTATTCGAATGCATTCAGGTAAAGGTGCATTACGTAGACGAGGGTCGCCGTGCCGGGACCGCCGCGGGTCATCACGTAGACGTTCGTGAAGATCTGGAACGACTCGATGACCGAGATGATGATCACGAAGAAGAGCACCGGTGACAGCATGGGGATGGTGATGTTCCGAAATTCGGTCCATTTGCTGGCGCCGTCAATCTTCGCGGCCTCGTAAAGGTGATCCGGGATGCCCTGAAGGCCGGCCAGGATGATGATCATGTTGCCGCCGATGCCCCACAGGCTCATGAAGATGAGCGCCGGCATGGCCCAGGTCTGGCTGTTGAGCCAGCCGGGGCCTTTGATGCCGATCAGCGAGAGCAGGTAATTGATCATGCCGACCTGGGGGTTGAACATCCAGATCCACATGATGGCGACGGCGACGCCGCTGGTGACCGACGGCAGGTAAAAGAGGGTGCGAAAGACCGACGTGCCCGGCACCTTCTGATTCAACAGCATCGCGGCCAGGAGCGCGCCGAACGTGCCCAACCCGACGCTGGCGAACGCATAGTAAAAGGTGTTCTTCAGGGAAATCCAGAATAGTTTGTCCTGACCCAACATGGTCACATAGTTCTGGATACCGATGAAGTTCCGCGTCGTGAGCCCAGACCAATCAGTCAGGCTCATAATCATCGAGAAGAGGATCGGGCCACCGGTGAACAGGAAGAAGCCGATGAGCCAGGGCGCGATGGCAATGTAGAAATCAATGCTCTCGCGCTGGCGCATGCTCAGCTTGCGCTGTTTCACCGGCTGGGTGGCTGTTGATGCTGTCATAGCTTCTCACCTCGTAAGACGGATATGGGAGGGCGGTGTCTGCCGCCCTCCCGGCAGCCTTGCGTTGCTGCGCTCACAGTCAGCGGGGCGCAGCAACGCAAGGGACAGACGGCTACGATCAGCCGCCCTTCATCTTGGCGTCCGCGGCCTGGAGGACCGGGGTCGCTTCGGACATGATGTTGGTGACGGCTTCGTCTACGGTGGTGTCACCGGTGTTGACGAGCGCCGTGTTGCGGTTGAAGATGTCTACGACCTCACCGGCGGCCAGGGTCTGATACGGGTGGCCGGTGATGGCATAGGTGTCCAGTGCATCCAGGAAGAACTGGGCGTGTTCGGGCGCATCTGGGGAATCGAGGTAGCTCTGGTACGCAGACTTGCGCGCCGGGCTGCCACGGCCGGATGCACCCCACATGAACTCCATGCCCTCTCTCGAGAGATATTCGCTCAGGTAGGTCCAGCATTGATCCGGGTGCTTGCTGTCGCGGGTCGTGCCGAAGCCGGAGCCGAAGGAACCGGCGACCTGGCCTTTGGGGCCTTTGGGCCACGGCGCGACGTCCCAGTTGAAGTCGCCATAGGTGACCATCTGCGGCACGCCCCAGGTGGCGAGGCCGAACATGGCCGCGACGCCGGCGATCCAGATGCCGGCGGGGAAGGAGTTCGAAACGTCAGGCGCCGGGGCGACCTTGTCCACGTGGATCATGTCGGAGAAGAACTGCAAGCCGGCCTTCGCCTCGGCAGAGTCGAGGAGGAGCTTGGTTTCGTCATCGCTGAAGACTGAACCGCCGAAGGGGCCGACGAGCGAGATGCCCAGCTCGTTGCCGAGGCCGACAACGCCGCCGTAGTAGCCGCTGTAGCCCCAGATGGGATCCTTGGTCAACCGCTTGGCCTTGGCCAGGAAGTCGTCCATCGTCCAGTCCGCCGTCGGATACGGTTCGCCGGCGGCGTCGAAGATGTCCTTGTTGTACCCCATGATCATGGGTCCGTGATCGTAGGGGATCTCATATTGTTTGCCGTTCAAGCGATAGAGACGGCGCGCCTCTTCCCAGACGTCTTCGACGTTGAATCCGGGGTCGTTGTCAATGTAGTCCTGGTTCGACATCATGATCCCCTCGAAATTCCAGGGGAAAGCACGGCTGCCGTGGACGTAGATGATGTCGGGAAGTTCACCCGCCGCGGCCCAGGTGGGCACGGTCTGATTGTGATCGTTCCACGTGCTGTTAATCTGCTTCACGAAAATGTCGGGGTGGCGTTCCATGAACATGCCGTCCCACTCGACCTGCACGTTCATGAAGGCGGCTTCCCAGGCGTGAGCGGCGGTCAGGACGACCTGCTCTTGCGAGACGACGACGGTCTCCTTGACCGTCACCTCTTTGGCGACTTCGACCGTCTGCTGGACGACTTTTTCCGTTTCGACCACCACGGTCTCTTTGACGACCTGAGGGGCCGCGGCCGGGGCCGCGCACGCGGCCAGCACTGCGCCGCCTGCGGTCAAGCCGCCCAGCCTCAGAAAGTCGCGCCGCGTGAATTTACGCGCTTTGTCAGACATCTCTGATTCTCCTTTTGATGTGCGTGACTACTGGGGACACCTCGTCTGTCCCCTGACATTCGAATTCTGCGTCCTTTGCCTCAGAAATTCCGAAGATCACCCCCCTTCAAAGCATTGAGCGACCCGTGACTTGGAGTGGCTTATGTGTGCGGTGGAATTGCACCAACAAAGGCAACTCACGGATCGCGATACACTCCGAGATTGTCAACTTCCCACGATTTCCGGGCCTGGCGTGATGCGCAGGGCATAGGCCGGCCAGGCGGATTCCGCTGCCGCCAGATCGGCGGGCAGGGTGACGGCCAGGTTTGCGCCGTCCTGTCTCCAATGCAACGCCGACGCACGGCCCAACAACTGAATGTTGGCGTCTGCGGCGGCGCGCATGGACTCGATGATGACTTCACCGCTTCGAGGTTGCGCCAGAACTGTGGCGTAAACGGAACCGTCGCCGGCGGTGAAGCGGACGGGCGCGCCCCCCGTCGTGCGACCTTCGGCCTGCACCCAGGGGCGCGTGTCGAAGAGCGCCTCGCCGTTGACCTCCAGCCATTTGCCGAACCCGAGCAGGATTTCGCGCTGCAAGGGCGGGATGGTCCCGTCAATCGTCGGGCCGACGTTCAGCAGGAGGTTGCCGTTCTTGCTCACGATATCCACGAAGCTGTGAACCAGACGCTCCAGCGTCAGCGAGTGTTCGGGGCCTTCGTTCTGGTTGTAGCCGAACGAGAACCCCAGGCCGCGGGTAGATTCCCATTTCTTCTCGGTGATCTCGCTGAAGCTGGTGTATTCCGGCGTGCGGAAGTCGTGGTGATTGAGATTCACGATGGCCGAGGTCTCGGGGTCAATCGCGAAGCGTTGCGTGAAGCGGTCATTGACGAGGCCATCGGGCAGGCCGTTGTAGTAAGCGGCGAAGATGCGCGGCAGGTCGGCGGCAACGGGATAGGCGATGTCGTTCCAGAGGACGACCGGGGCATAGCGCTCGATCAGCTCGTTCCAGTGACCATCGGCGTATCGGATATACTCCTCGGTCTGGGGGACGCCCGCGAATAGATCGGTGATGTCTTTGATCACCAGATCGTTGAAGGTCCAGTCGAGGCCGCCGGAGTAGTAGAGCGCCATGCGCATGTCACGCGCCCGCACCGCGTCGGTCAGGTCGCCTACCAGGTCGCGCTCGGCGTGAAAGCCGGGCTTGAAGGGGTTGGGTTGGCGGCTGGGCCACATCAGGAAGCCGTCATGGTGTTTGGTGGTGAGCACAACGTAGCGCGCGCCGGCTTGCTTGAAGAGGTCGGCCCAATCGGAGGGGTCCCAGTCGCGGGCGGCTTCGTTGAATATGGGCGCGAAATCGTCATAGGTGAAGTCGGGGCCGTAGGTCTCGACGTGATGTTGTTGCGTCGGGCTGCCCGCGATTCTGAGCGAGTTGAGATACCACTCGGCGTAGGGGTTGCGCGTGAACCAGCCTGCCCAGCCTTCGTTCTGAATCACCTCGCCCATCTCGCCGGTCAGGGGCGCCCAGGCCGGCGCCGAGTAGAGGCCCCAGTGGACGAAGATGCCGAATTTGGCGTTGTGAAACCAGTCGGGCACGGGATGGGTACTGACGGAATCCCAGGTAGGTTCGTAGGTCATCATGTTATCCTTAGCGGCGGCTCAGTTCTTCGTAGACTTCGTTGTAGTAGAGACAGCTTTCGACGGGCGTGTTGGGCGGGATGTGGTTGCCGACGGCCATGAAGAAGCCGGGGCAGTCCCGGCCCAGGTTCATGCAGCGCTCGACCTCGGCGCGGATTTCTTCGCGCGTGCCGCTGAGCAGGATCCGCGTGTCGGCGTTGCCGACGATGACGTGGGTCTGGCCGTACTTCTCAACGATGTAGCTCAGGTCGGTCATCGGCTCGAAGACGAAGCCGCTCACGCCGGTTTCGGCGACATCATCAATGAAGCGGGTGAAGTTGCCGTCGGACGTGTACATGATCTTCTTCCCGGCCTCACGCAGCGGCGCAAGGAGTTTTTTGTAATTCGGGAAGACGTATTGCCGGTACCACGCCGGGCGGAAGATCGCCCCCGAAGCCCAGACCATGTCGTCGTGTACCATGACGACGGGCACATCGGACTCGGCCAGGGCGTCGAAGTATTGCTGCATCCAGCCGGCGTAGCGGTTGGTGAGATCGCCGAACCGTTCGATGTCCGTGCCCGCGGCAGTCAGCAGCAGGTCCCACCCGAACAGGGCGATGAACCCGGAGATGAGCGTCGGGTAGACGCCGGTCATGTTGACGCCCCAGCCGTGATAGGCGCAGTTGGCGCGATAGCTTTCCTCGAAGCGCCGGCGAAGCACGGCCGGGTCCTTCGGCCCCAACGTCTCCCAGGGGTCGAAGCTCAGGACGTCTTCCGGGGTTTCGTAAGGCGAATAGATCGTGTCGCGACGATCTACGCCGCCTGCTTCGTACTCGGCATGCCCCATGTCCGTGCCCCATTTGCCGAACTCATCGTGGCCGATGAGGGTGCTCCAGAAGAAGTCGTAGTTCCAGGCGCGGGTGAAGGCGCGGCTCGCCTCTTGTTGGACCGCGCGATCGGTGCCCACGCCCACGGGGATGCCGGTGACTGCTGTGATGAGATCCCAGTGGAACTCGGCGGAATATTCGGTACGCGGGATGCGCGCGGGCATTTCCAGGTTCAGCGCCGCCCAGCCGTCTTCGTATGACATGACTTACTCCGTTTTTTTGCCACGAATTACACGAATTACACGAATTTTAATAATTTGTGCAAATTCGTGTAATTCGTGGCTGTGTTCTTAGAAGCCGATTTCGAGCATCAGGTGGCCGTTGATTTCCGGGACGACGAACTTGACGATATTGTCGCCGTTCTGCCGGAAGGGCAGGACACAATGTTGCGGGACGCAATGGATGTAACTCACCGGCCGGTCTACTTTGACCTCGATGGCGACATCGTAGAGCGGGATGACGTCTTCGATGACGTCAATGAGCTGGCTGCGGCGCTCCGGGATGTAGTGTAATAAGTGCAGCACCAGGCGGTCTTCCGCCGGTTGCGCGTTGAGCGTCGTGCGCAACGTGCTGGGGCCGTTGTGGCGTACCAGCGGCACAGGCAGCAATATGCCTAGCGCGTTGAAGAGCAGTTGCTTTTCCCAGCGCGGGGCGATGCTGTTGTATTCCGTGAAGATGGGGTTGGCGAAGTAGATCGCGCGCCCTTTGCGCACCACGGCCGGCGCGCCCGCTTCGCCGGATGACGGCGTCTGACGGTGCGAGCAGAAGTGGCGATAGGTACGGTCGAAGTAGGGCAGCACTTTGTGGGCCAGCACTTCGGCGTCGGCGCCGGCCGCAACGTCCATGCCATGCAGGTAGAGGACGTGTTCGGTGGGGGGCAGACCCTCACCGATTGCGCCTTCGGGCTGGATGTACTCGACGAAATCGCCGCGCATGTAAATGCGGCCGCGCACCAGGTTACCGTCGCCGTCGCGTGGGCCTTCGCTCACGAGGCTCACGCCCAGCGCGTCGTAGGTGAACTCGGTCTGACCGGGGTTCATGCCCGAGGCGAAGGAGGCGATGAGGCCGCCGCCCGCGGCCAGATAGGCGTCCAGCTTGCCCGCGAAGTCCGCGGATACGGGGATCTCGTCGGGCAGGATGAGGACTTTGTAGCGGCTGAGATCGGCCTGGGAGTCAATGATATCGAACTGGTACGCGCCTTCTTCGAGCATCCGCGTGACGCCCATGATCGAAGCGGGCATGTCACCGTGGCCGCTGTGATAGGTATATTCTTCCGGGGTGAAGACGCCGATTTCTACGACCGGCTCGGCGCCCTTGCACCACGGCTCCTTATGCTTGACTTCGCCATAGACCGATCCGATGAGGTCGTAGACGTAAGGGTCTATCTTGCCGCTCGGGTGAAGCTGGTCGCCGATCGAGCATTTGGCGTTGAGGGCCAGCATGTTGAAGCACTCGAAGGCGAGGGCGGGCTGGTTCTTGAAGGAGTGGAAGTCGCCCCAGGAGGTGTGAAACTTGCCGGTCATGCCCATGCTGTCCGGCCCCAGGGTGCGGGCGTAGCGCTGCGCGATGGGGAAATGCAGATAGCCCCAGCCGCCGCTGGGCAACGATTCCAGCTCCCAGTGGGTGTAGGCGTCCATCACGGCGCGGTGGCGCGCGCCGATGTGCCCGGCGTTGTAGAAGATGGTGCAGTCCTGGTTGAACTGCCGCACGAAGCGGGTCATATCTTCTTTGAAGCGGTTGAGCGAGGCCAGGCCATAGCGCCGGCGCACGTCAATATCGCTGGGGTCGAGGCCTTCGGCTTCCATGCCGGCGCGGCAGTATTTGCAGGCGCAGGGGATGGGGCGCACGATGTCGAAGAAGATGCCGTCGGTGGGCAGCGATTCCAGGACTTCCTGCGTGTGCGGCTTGAGGAACTCCTCGACGTAGGGGGAGTTGACGCACATCTCCTGATAGAAGCCTGCCTCGAACGGGGGCGTGCCGATGAGCTTGCCGTCGCCGTCCATGCAGACCCATTCGGGGTGCTGTTGGGCGGTGAAATAATCCCATTGGACGGTGATGTAGATCGGCACGCGGATGTCGCGCGCGTGGCACGCCTCGATCTGCTCCTTGAGGAGGTTGAGGTTGGCGGCCAGGTGGGGGTGGCGGCGCTCCGGAAAGAGTTTCGTGTCGTAATAGATCATGCCGTGATGGCCGCGCGCAAAGCAGGTGATGGAATCCACGCTGGCTTTGGCGAGCGTGTCGGCGAACTCTTGCGGATCGAAATCCGCGCCGATGCCCTCGATCTGCTCGCTGGTGTGGAAGTCCAGGTGGATCTGGCGGAAACGAAGTTCTGGATGGCTCACTGTGACGGTCTCCCTTTGACTTGAATCAGATTTTTTTCACCACGAAGGAACGAAGACACGAAGTTTTCTTTTCTTTCTAAAAAATACTTCGTGTCTTCGTTCCTTCGTGGTGAATCTTAATAGCCGCGCAGGTTGGTGCTGGCGCGGCGGGGCAGGCCCTTCCTGGGGGCGCGATGGAGCACGACGTATGCGATGTTGTTGGCCTCGCAGAAGGCGCGTTTTTCGGGTTTGTCGCCGTCCTCGTTCACGGCGTACATGTGCGGCTGGATGCGCGCGATCTCCGGTTCGGCGTCGAGCCAGCCGTCGCCGGAGGAGATGAGCGCCTGCGTGACGTGGCGGATCGAGCCGGCCATGTAACGACGAAGCTGGTCGGGAAAGAGCGGATGGCCCTCGCCCTTGAGCAGGCGGACGTTGGCGTCATGGCCGACGACGACGTAAAGATCGCCCAACCCCGACACTTCCTCGAAAAAGCGCACGTGGCCGGAATGGAGCCAGTCGTAGCAACCGGTGACGATGACCCGCTTGCGCCCTGGATTGCGCGTGATCTCGGCGGGGCCGGGTGGAAAACCGGACAGGTCGTCCGGGCTGAACACGCGGTAGGCTATACCCTGTGCGTGGGCATTTGCATGTTTAGCCGGTGTGTCCGCTTCGGCAATGACGGCCCAGATGTCAGGCTGCAAGCCGGGGAGTTCCGGGAACGCGTCTGGATCGCTGACGTCGGCGAGCACCGTGACGCCCTCTACGTAGCGGATGGCCTCCAGCAGGTAGCGCCGCTCGGCGAGCGGGAATTTCGGCGGATGCCCGCCGCCGGCCTGCACCGTGGCGTCATCCCACAGGGCGACGTGGAGGCGGCCCAGTTTTGCTGCTTCCTCCAGAAAACGCATCCGGGGGGCGCGCAGATCATCGAAGCCGCCGGTGACAAGGACGTCTGTCATAGGCGCACCTTCACCTGGAACGCGCCGGGGATCGGTGTTTCCGAGACGGCGAAGATGTAGCCGCCGCCGCAGCCGGAGTACATCGCGCCGGGGTAGCGCGCCTGGTAGTAATGCAAGAGTGCCATCAGGTCGAGCCGGATGGTGTTATGGCGCACGGTGTTGGGCAGGACGGTTGCCCAGCATTCCATACAATCGTTCATCGAGCGCCCCAGCGCCGTGATGTCGCGCGCCAGGATGGCGTCATAGCACGCAGCGCCGGTCTGGCCGAGGCGGTGAATCCACGTCGGATCGAGGTGCTTTTCTTCCAGCGGGTTGTAGCCGGGCGGGCGCGGCGCGACGGGCAAGACGTAGAAGATGCTCTCGAGCCAGCGCGCGACCTCGGGGTCGCGGCACGATGCGATGTGGCGCGGGAAGTAGCCGCCCTCCCACGACGCGTCATAGTCGAGGCGGCTGATGCCCGGATAGATCAGGCCGATCATGTCTTGCGAACCGGACGGTTCGGGCAGGTTGCGGTTTTCCTCGGCATAGAGCTCGCGCACCAGTTCGGCGGGGTCGCGAGCGGGAAGGCGGTTGCCCCACAGACGGAGGGCCACGCGACGCGTGCCGCCGGCCATGCCGCACCGATCCATGAAGCGGAATTCCGGTTTGAGCGCGACGACGACCATCGAGCCGGGCGGTTCGGGGTCGAGTTGCGAGACGAACGGCTGATCAATCCAGCCGCCGGCCAGCGCCATGCGGAACGGGATTTCGCCGATCACATCGGTGATGCGTGGCTCGGAGACAATTTGCACGGGTGTGTTCTTTCAGGCCGGTTCGGCGACGGCGTCTTCGCGCACGACAGTTTCGCCGGCTTTGCGCGCGTAATACTGCTGCTCGATCCACGCATAGGTCTTCGCCAGACCGTCGCGCAGCGACGTGCTCGGTTCCCAACCCAGCACGGACTCGATGAAGGTGTTGTCGCTGTTGCGCCCCGCGACGCCTTTGGGGGCATCCAGGATGTAGTTGCGATGCAGCTTGACGCCCGCGATCTCTTCGATCATGTCTACCAGTTGGTTGATCGAAACCATCTCCGCGCTGCCCAGGTTGGTGGGGGTCGCGTTGAGTTTGGCGCAGTGCGTGATCATGTCAATGCCGTAGACGCAATCGTCAATGTACATGAAGCTGCGGGTCTGCTCGCCGTCGCCCCAGATGTCAATCTCCAGCACCCCGGTATCTTTGGCCTCGATGACCTTGCGGCTGAGGGCGGCGGGGGCCTTTTCGCGGCCACCGTACCAGGTGCCCCAGGGGCCGTAGACGTTGTGGAAGCGGGCGATCCCGGTTTTGAGGCCGCGCTCGGCGGTGTACTCCTGGCAGAACATCTCGGAGACCAGCTTCTCCCAGCCGTAGCCGCGTTCGGCCATCGCGGGGTAGGCATCGGACTCTTTGAGGGCGCGCACGTTGGGGTCTTTTTGCAGGTCGGTGTTGTAGGCGCAGGCGGAAGATGAGAAGAAATAACGCTGCGCACCCGCGCGATAGGCCGCCTCGATGAGATGCGTGTTGATCAGGATGCTGCGCAGGCACTCGATGCGATAGCGCTCGATGAAGCCCATGCCGCCCATATCGGCGGCGAGGTTGTACACTTCCGCCGCGCCTTCGACAGCCTGGATGGCGCTTTCCTCATCGCTCAGGTCGAGGCACAGGTTTTCGACGCCGGGGACACGCTGATACCACATCGGGAGCGGTTTCTTGTCCACCGCGCGGACGCGGGTGAAGCCCTGGTCGTGGAAGCGCTGTGCGAGCGCGCCGCCGATGAACCCACCGGCGCCGGCGATCAGAATCAGATCATCTTTCTTGAGATCTGGCGAAGTTGCGGCGATGAGATTTTCTGTCATGGTGTTGACCCCTTAAGTCAGGCCCTTTGCGGGCGAGATATTTGGAATAGATCCGAAAATTGTCCACGTTCTTCTTTGTAGTCGCGGGGGGGGGGGGGGGGGGGGGGGCCCCCGGCGGGAACCGCCGACGAAAAACAGAAAAAAGCACCGGCGGTGGGGTGAGAAATTGGATGGGGGCCCGGCGGGGGCGCGCGCCCCGAAG
>JBBQRS010000067.1:0-26542 GCA_038214535.1 Anaerolineae bacterium | reverse complement strand
GGCCCCGCACGGATGGGGTTCGTAGTGGCGCACGCCGGTGCGCCGTGGGTTATCCGTGTTGGCAGGCTCTCCCGCTGGCAGAGGAAGCGTGCGCAACCATCCGTGTAATCCGTGCCGTATCCGTGTAGCCCAATCCGTACCGCCCCACCACGCGCGAACCCGGCTTCCGCCCCCGGTATCCCGGGTCGCGCGTGGTGGTGAGTATGTGTACGCCCGGCGGGTGGGCCGCCCCCGACCCGTCCGCCGGGCGATAGAACCGAATGCTGTTCTTGCTCGTAGTGCGCAGAGAACTGCGCACTACGAGCAAGACGGCGCTACGCCTTCATGCCCGTGAGCGCGATGCCCTGCACGAAGTAGCGCTGGGCGATCAGGAATAGCAGGATGATCGGGATGATCATGATGGTCGAACCGGCCATCAGCAGCTCCGTCTGCACATGGAACATATCTTTGAAGTAGTTCAGCCCCAGCGACAGCGTGCGCTTCTCCGGGTCCGTCAGATAGATCAGCGGCCCCATGAAGTCGTTCCAGTGATACATGAAGCTGAAGATCGCGATGATCGCAATCGCCGGCTTCGAGAGCGGTACCAGGATGCGCGTGAAGATGTACATCGCCGACGCCCCGTCCACGCGTGCCGCGTCATCCAGGTCGCGCGGGATGGTCAGCATGAACTGGCGCATCAGGAAGATGTTGAACGCGCCGCCGCCGAACCAGTAGGGCACGATCAGCGGCAGGAAGGTATCCAGCCAGTGCAGGTTGCGATAGAGGATGTACGTCGGGATCATCATCACGACGCCGGGCAGCATCATGGTCGAGAGGATCAGCACGAACCAGACGTTGCGCCCCGGCCAGTCGAGCCGCGCGAAGGCGAATCCCGCCATCGCGCTGGTGATCACCGTGCCCAGCATCGCCCCCACCGTGATGGTCAGCGTGTTGAGCGTATATTGCCCGTAGGGGATCGCCGTCACCGCACGATAGAAGTTGTCCCATCGCACCGGGTCGGGGATCCACTGCGGCGGCAGGATGTAAATCTTCGACGGCGCCTTGAGCGCGCTCGATAGCAACCAGTAGAACGGCACCATCATCACGAGGCCGCCCAGCGTCAGCACGAGGTAGGCGACCAGCTTCTGCAGGGTGTCGCGCCGCTTCTGACTCGCCAGCCAGCCCGCGCGCGTGGTGGTCGCGGTCGTTTGCGGTTGTGTTTTGGGGACGGATATGCTCATCGGTTCGCCTCGCCGCCTTCATAGTAGACCCAATCGGAGGTCCTGAAAACCACTGCGGTCAGCAGGAGGATGAAGACCATCAGCACCCAGGCCAGCGCCGACGCGTACCCCATCCGCAGATATTGGAAGGCGTTCTTGAAGAGGTGCAGCACGTAGAAATAGGTCGCATAGGCCGGGCCGCCCTGCGTCATCACGTAGGCCGGGGTGAAGACCTGGAAGGTGTTGATCAGCCCGATGATCAGGTTGAAGAAGATCACCGGCGTCATCATCGGGATGGTGACGTGGCGGAACTTGGCCCACGTGTTGCCGCCGTCAATATCCACCGCCTCATACAGGTGCGCGGGGATGCCCTGCAACCCGCCCAGGTAAATCAACATGCCGCCGCCCACGGCCCACAGGTTCATCAGCAGGAAGGCCGGAATGGCCGTGTTGGGCACGACCAGCCAGCGCGGGCCGGGAATCCCCAGCTTGCCCAGCAGCAGGTTCAGCAGCCCGAAATCGGGGTTCAACACCCACTGCCACAGCACCGCGTTGGCGACCGCGGGCACGATGGCCGGCATATACCAGAGCGTCCGGTAAAGGCTCATCCCGCGGATCTTCTGGTTCATCAGGATGGCGATCAGAAAGCCGACCACCAGGTTCAGCGGCACGGCGATCACCGCATAAAAGAGCGTCACGCGCACCGATTTCCAAAAGAGGGAATCGTCCGTGAACGCCTCGATGTAGTTGCCGAGCCCGATGAAGGTCGGCGGTTTTAAGATGTTGTATTGGGTCATGCTCAGCACCAGGCTGATGATGACCGGCCCGGCGGTGAAAATGAGGAAACCGAGGACGGCGGGCGCGGCGAACCCGTAACCCTCCAGCGTCTCCGAGCGCAGCCAGCGGCGTTTCCAGCGCTGGAACGTCGAAGGGGGCGTATAACCGCCCGTAGCCTGTGCCTGTGTCATAGATAGCCCTCCGGGGGATTACGAATTGCGAATTGAGGAATCGCAGCGAATGCCGTCCGATCCTCAATTCGCAATTCGTAGTTCCTGATTCGTTGACGTTACGGCAGCTTGCCGTTGGCGATCAGGTAGTCCGTCTTGTCATCCACCGACTGGACAGCTTCTTCGACGGTGATTTCATCCGCGTACGCGCGCCCCAACTCGGCGGGCACGAGGTCAATGTAGTAGTGCCACTGCTTCCAGAGCGGCGGCCCACCACCCAGTTCAGCCTCGTAGAGGAACGCCTCCATGTTATAGGGCGATTTCGTGCGCTTCATGAAGGCATCGTTGCGCGCCTTCGCCTTCACCGGATGGATCGCGCCGCCGCCGGCCTGCTTGTAGTTCTGGCCGTTGCCGATGGAGAGCCACTTGATCCATTCCCAGGCGTCTTCCTTCATCTCCGTGGTTGACATAATGGCCTGACCGGAGACACGGCCGTCGCCGATCTTCACCTTGCCGCGCGGCGGGGCCACAACGTCCCATTCGAAGTCGGCCTCCGGGGTAATGCCCGGCAGATCCCACGTGGCGACGATGGACATCGCGATCTTGCCCGCCGAGAAGCTGATCGGCTGGCTTTGCGTATAGGCCGGGCTGGGGGCTACCTTGTACTTGTTCATGATGTCATAGAGGTACTGGATCGCCGCGATGCCCTCCGGCGAAGCCATCGTGGACTTGGTGAAGTCCTCATTGAAGCACTTGCCGCCCCACTGATCCACAAACCACCAGAACAGATAGTTGTAGGGGTTGATGCCGTACTGGTTGATGCGCATCGGATCGAAATCGCTGTCTTCAGGGGTCTTGCCGTTGAAGTCTTTGGTGAACTTCATCGCCAGCGGCAGGAGGTCCGTCTCCCAGTTAAGTTCTTTCGTCGGGTCCAGCGGATCAACGCCGGTTTCCTCGAACAACTTCTTGTTATAGGCCAGCACGTGCGTGCCATAGTCGTAGGGCAACACGTACATCTCGCCGTTAATATCTGGCGACCGGCAGTTCTCGATGCAGACTTGCCACAGGTCGTCCTTCTTGAACTCGCCGTCGCTGGCGATCAGCTCTTCCAGGTTGAGGAAGACGTCATCCATCGCGTAGAGCCGGAAATACCACACATCGGTGAAGACGGTGTCGGGCGGGTTGCCCGCGGCCAATTGCTGCATCATCTTGATGCGATAGTAGTCCCAAGAGTCGCCGACGACCTCATCCATCTTGATCTGGGTCTCGTGGCTCTTGTTCCATTCCTCAAGGGCGCCGCGCTGGGCTTCGAAATCGTGGCGCGCCATGTGGTTGAGGACTTTCGCCGCCGCGGCGGGCGCGGCTGCGGCGGGGGCTTCGGCGGCCGGGGCTTCCGCCGTCGGCGCATCGGCAACCGGGGCTTGCGGCGCGGGGGCCGCGGCGGGGGCTGCGCAGGCCGCCACGGCCATCGCCGCGCCGCCCGCGCCCAGCGCCGTTAAGAAGGAACGGCGGGACAGGTGCTTGCCCTTCGTGGGCTGCTCATTCATTGAGATTCTCCTCTCCATTGGTGGGGTTTCGTTTTGCGGATGCGTTGACACGCTGCATCGGGTCTGCTAGACTAATCAGCGGCCCATGCAGTCACATTGCGGGTTGGGGGTAAATCGCGGTCCTGGCTACCTCCTCTTCATCGAAGCAGGGCGTCTTTGCAAGAGCCGATTCACACCTTCGTAGTCACGGCTTCAGCCGTGAGGGGTAGTAAAACGGCTGAAGCCGTCACTACGAGGGTAAACAAAGTGTAGTTTTCGATAGATTCTTAGTGTAGTGTATCATACAAATATGCTGTTGTGGCGGAATCTGCGCCAGAAATGCGACATAAGGACGACATGACAACCGCTCAGCCCGCGCCAGACCCGGAACGCGACGCCTTCCTGGGCTATCTGCGCACGGCGCTGACCCACCTCTACGATCCGGGTGCGCTGCGCGCCGGCCCGCTGCCCGCGCTCTTCGGGCTGGAGGGGCGCGGCGATCGCGCCACCGCGCTGCAACGTTTGCTGACCGACGCTATCGAAGCCTGCCGGCCCGCCGCGGGCGCGGGCGCCGGCGCCGGCCCACAAACGGGCGCGGGCGCGTGGCGCGCCTATCAGGTGTTGCGCCGCCGCTACATCGAGCAACTGCCCCAAGCCACCGTCGCCGCCGACCTGGGGCTGAGCGTGCGCCAGTTGCAGCGTGAGGAGAAGCAGGCCCGCGAGCTGCTGGCCGATCAGCTCTGGGCGCGCTATGACCTCGACGCGGCGCGCGCCCGGCTCGCCCCCGCGCGCAAACCGCGCGCCGCCCCGCGGGGCAAGGCCCGCGCCACCGGCCGCGCCGGCGAGCTGGCCTGGCTGCGCGACAATACGCCCGCTGAGGTCACCGACGTGGTGGCGCTGGCGCGTCGCGTGCTTGAGACGGCCGCGCCGTTGCTCCGCTCGCTGGGGGTGCGCGCCGACCTGACCCCCGCCGAGATCGCGCCCCTCTCCGTCCAGGCGGTGCTGCTCACGCAGGCTGTGCTGAGCATGGTCACTGCCGCGGCCCGCGCGCTCCCCGGCGGCGTGGTCCTCGTCACACCCGCCTACACCCGCGGCGCGTTGGCCTTCACCGTCGAGGGTTTCGCCCCGTCGGCCCCTCACCCCAGCCCTCTCCCAGAGGGCGAGGGAGGCGCGTCCGGCCCCTCTCCCTCCGGGAGAGGTTGGGTGAGGGGGGCCGCTGACCCTCTCCCAGAGGACGAGGGAGCCATCCGCCATTCGCCACCGGCCACCGGCCATCCGCCATCCGCTATCAGCCAAACCGAGGATCTCGCGATTGCGCGCGAGCTGGCCGGGCTGGCAGCGGGCCGGCTGACCGTGGAGACGCCGAATGTGGGGCCGGTCAGCCGCTTCACCCTGCGCGTCCCCGTCGCCGAGCAGACGCCGGTGTTGATTATTGACGACAACGCCGACGCGCACGAACTCTACCGGCGACTGCTGGCCGACACCCCTTTTCGCCCCGTCAGCCTGCGCGACCCTGCCGGGGCCGTCGCGATGGCCGCGCAGACGCAGCCCGGCGCGGTGCTGCTCGATGTGATGATGCCCGGCGAGGACGGCTGGGCGTTGCTGGGCCGCCTGCGCGAGCACCCCGCCACGCGCACGATCCCCGTCATCATCTGCACCGTGCTGCCCCAGGCCGACCTGGCCCTCACCCTGGGCGCGGCCGAGTTCCTGCGCAAGCCGGTCAATCGCGCCGCCCTGCTCGCCGCCCTGGAACGCTGCGCGGCAGGTTCGTAGTGGCGCACGCAAGTGCGCCATCGCGCTTCACGATCTTCGCTTCGCGTCTTCGTGGTCCAAATACCCGCGTCTCCGCGTGATCCCTGATCGGAGGAACATCGCTTTGCCCGCAAAAGTCACCCCCTTCTACCCCGACCTGCGCGGGTCGGCGCTGCCGGCGTGCGCGATCCTGTTCGTCCTGGCCGCGGGCGCGGGCTTCGTGCTGGGCATTGACAACGCCGTCGTCGTGCCCACGCTGCTCGCCGCCGCCGTGTTGACCGGGCTGGCGTTGTGGCGGCCCGCCGCGGCTCGCTGGGGCCTGCTGGTCACGTTCCTCCTCGCCATCCCCGCGACCGCGATCTGGCTCGACGAACCGCTGGTGCTGGTCTTCCTGACGATCCCCGTCGGGCTGGCCGCCGTGCTGCTCAGCCTGCGGACGGGGCTGGCCGCCGCGCTCATCGCCGCGCTCATCGCGCTGCAACTCCCTGCCCTCACCAGCCTCGCGCCCAATCCGGCTGCGCAGGGTGTAACCCTGGTTCTGATCAGCGCGATGCTGGGGCTGATGGCGATGGCCTACCTGCCCACGTATGGCTTCATCGCCTGGGCGCGCGACTATTACGAAGTCACGCAGGCGCAACTCGCCGACGCGCTGGAGCGCAAGGTTGAGCTGGAGCAAACGCTGGCGGGGCTGGGGCAGGCCAACCAGCAACTCGCCCGGCTCAACCAGGTCGCGCAGAGCCTGCGCCAGGTCGCCGAGGAGGCGCGCACCGCCAAGCAGCAGTTCGTCGCCAACGTCAGCCACGAGCTGCGCACCCCGCTGAACATGATCATCGGCTTCTCCGAGATGATCCTCAGCTCGCCGCGCGCCTATGGCAAGCGCATCCCCGGCGCGCTGTTGGCCGATCTCGCGGTGATTCAGCGCAACGCGACCCACCTGTCGGCGCTGGTGGACGACGTGCTGGATATGAGCCAGATCGAGGCCGACCAGATGGCGCTCACCAAGGAGTACGTCGCCTTCCCCGAGGTGGTGGAGGCCGCGGTGACCGCAGTCCGCCCTCTGTTCGATTCGAAGGGACTTTACCTGAAGACGGAAATCTCTGCCGACTTGCCGCCGGTCTTCTGCGATGCGACGCGGATGCGCGAGGTGATGCTGAACCTGTTGAGCAACGCGGGCCGCTTCACCGAGACGGGCGGCGTGGTGGTGCGCGTGACGCGCGCCGGCGGCGTATTGCCCCCTCTCCCCGCGGGAGGGGGCCAGGGTGAGGGAGGATTGGGCGCGGGCGGCATGTTGCAGGTCGAGGTGACGGACAGCGGCCCCGGCATCGCCCCCGATGACCTGGGCAAGCTGTTTCAGCCGTTCAGCCAGGCCGACAACTCGATCCGGCGGCGCTATGGCGGCACGGGGTTGGGGCTGAGCATCACCCGGCGCTTCATCGAGCTGCACGACGGCGAGATTAGCGTGACCAGCGTGCCCGGCGAGGGTTCCACCTTCACGCTGCGGATTCCGATGGCGGCCCCCGCGCCTTATAAGCCCGAGGCCAGCCGCTGGCTGGAGCCGGACTGGGAGTTCCGCCAGCCGCCGCAGCGCGCCCGCGTGCCGCACACCCCGCTGCGCCCGCGCTATCTCGTGCTCGACGAGGACGAGACGCTGACGCGGCTGCTGAACCGTCACCTGCCGGATGCGGAGATCGTGCCGGTGGGCAGCCTGGCCGAGGCGCAACGGCTGCTCGCGGGCGAGGCCGGCGGGGCGCTGCTGGTGAACGACGAATCGGTGGGCGATGGCCTCCGGCGGCTGGCGCAGGCGGGCGGGCTGCCCGCGGGCACGCCCGCCATCGTGTGCAGCGTGCCGGGGCCGCACGCCGCCTCCGAGGCGCTGGGCGTCACGGAGCGGCTGGTGAAGCCGATCCTGCGCGAGACGTTGCTGGAGGCGCTCGACCGGGCGGGCGCGGGCGCGGGCAGCGTGCTGATCGTGGATGACGAGCCGGACGCCCTGCAACTCTTTGGCCGCATGTTGCAGACCTCCGGGCGGGCCTACCACGTGTTGCTGGCGCGCGACGGGCTGGAGGCGCTGGCGATCCTGCGCGAGCAGCCGGTGGACGCGATCCTGCTCGACCTGGTGATGCCGGTGATGGACGGCTTCGAGCTGCTGGCCGCCCTGCGCGCCGATCCCGCGCGGGCCGGCATCCCGGTGGTCATCATCTCCGCGCGCGACCCGTTGGGCCAGCCCATCGTCAGCAGCGCGCTGGCCGTCACGCAGACGGGCGGCTTCTCGGCGGCGCAACTGCTCGCCGCGATCCAGTTCGTCGCCAACACCTTCTCCGCCGTCGCCCCGCGCCCCACCAGGGGGTGATTCTTGCCACGAATGACACGAATCTTTCCCTTCGTAGTGACGGCTTTAGCCGTTGGGGCGCACTCCAACGGCTAAAGCCGTCACTACGAAGGGAAGGACATGATGATCCGGGAATTTTCGTGAAATTCGTGGCAAAAAACCGCCGTCATTTGTGGTAGAATGAACTGGTAGCCGTTGGATTTCCCTTTCATCGTCCGCGATTTGCGCCAATGGAGGTAACCATGCGTACATTGGGACACCGTCTCTTCCTCGCCGTGATGCTGTTCACCCTCTCCTGCGCGTCTGCCTTCGCCGGGCCGGCAACGACCCCCCAGAAGGCCAAAAACCTCGGCCGGGACGCCGATCCGGTCATTGTGTCCGGTGCAAAGATGCCCGATTTCCTCGGCGCGCCGCTCAACCAGCTCTTCGTCTACGCCTATCAGGGCGGCCAGTGGAAGCAGATTCCCTGGCAGTTCGATGAACGCAAGAACGGCGAATACATCGCCGCGGACAACGGGACGCTCGACGCCGCCGATGAGCTGGTGGTGATGGGCGCGGATTGCGGCGACCAGGTCACCCCCGCCAACTGGATCACCGACGCGGCGGCCCGCGCCAACTCGCGCTACGAAATCACCGTGCTAGACCCGTTGAACCCCGCGCAGCTCGGCTGGGTCTACGTCTACCGCTCGACGAGCCTGACCGAGACCGTGACGACCGACTACGTGAACTTCGACTACCCCACCAGCGTCTTCACCACGCCGGTCTACGTCCTCGGCTTCTTCCCGCAATACCTGGGCGGCAATCGGCTCGAGCTCAACGGCAGCGGCGTGGACGTGCTTGACCGCTCGAAGTTCCGGCTGAAGGCCGCGGGCTTCCCTGACCCCTACACCGAAGAGGTGATCTCGACGGACGACCCGCAGCCCAAAATCCTCGACGGGCGCGTGCGGGCCATCGCAGGGTATCAGGAGTTGGGCCAGGGCATCCTGACGGTCGCCTATCGCTCGCAGTTCTTCGACGTGGTGACGGTGGATTTCTCGTGGTCGCCCGTGCCCTTTGAATGGACGCGCGCCAGCGCCGACTTCAACCAGAATATCGTGCCCGGTCGCTATTACGACGCCAACACCCCCGCGGGCGTGCCGGTGGATGGCGTCCCCGACGCCGTCGCAACCAGCCCGCCCAGCATGTGGCAGCAAATCAGTTCGGGCACGGGCACCGTATTGCACGTGGCGGATGTGTCGGGCATGAAAGGCGTGGATACGACCTACTATAAGGACAGCGCGGTGGTTGACCCCGACGACACCGGCGACCAGAAATCATACGGCGACATGGGCGTGACGGTCACCAACCCGATCAAGTACATTGACCTGAACCTGACGCACTACGTCCTGCCGCCCAACCAGCCGAACGTCGGCGCGCAGTATTACAGCTACTTCACGCACCCGCTGCAAGCCCAGGCCGCCGCCCAGCGCTTCGGCGCCGGCCCATCATCCCGCATGTACCTGCCGGTGATCCTGCGCTGAGAAAGACCAGCACCGAATTACACGAATTACACGAAAAGAGAAACCCGGTTTCTACGGCGAAGCCGGAAACCGGGTTTCTAATTCTTCTAATTCGTGCCATTCGTGTAATTCGTGGCTAAATCTCTTCCTCCCACGCCGCGTACACCGCGTAGACGTTCTCGGCGGCCACGTCGTTGCCCCACTCGCACTCGGCGATGAGGCCGCCCGCGCCGTCATCCAGCGCGGCGCGCACCCGGCGCACCGCCGCACGACAATCCTCCGGCGTCCCGAAGGGCAGCGTATCCTGCCGGCTCACCTCGCCCCAGAAGGTGATCTGCCCCTTATAGCGCCGCGCGATCTCCTCGACAGCCAGCGGCGCGTCCTTAACCTCGCCGATCACGCCCGGCTCGAGTACCTCGAAGCGGCAGCCCCAGGCGTCCGTATATTCGCCCATCTCGACCTCTGTGCCGCGGGCGCGCTTGGTAGGGCCATAGGAACTCCGCGGGCAGATGGTTTCACCCTGCGCAAGCGAGCGTGGGGAGGAATCGCACGCACGGTGGATGATCACCGTCGCGTTAAGTCGGGGCGCGATTTGACAGATTTCGCGAGGGAAGGTACACTCTGTACTGTGTGTAATATAATAAAAAGCACGTAACTTGTTCGCGGAGAAATAGCAGATGCATCGAACCCGCCTTCCCCTCGTGTTGACTGCCCTGGTCCTTGCGCTCGCCCTGGCGGCTTGCGCTCCCGCCGCAGCCCCGGCTCCTGCTGAGGCCCCGACCCAGCCCGTGGCCACTGAGGCTCCGACCGCCTTGCCCGAACCCACTGAGGCCCCAACGGCGACTACCGCGCCAACGACTGCGCCCGAACCGACCGCAACGACAGCCCCCACCGCAGCGCCTGAGTTCACTGCGCCGGAGGGCGCGCTGGTTTCCATGAAGGTCGCGACCGCGCCTGAGCTTGATGGCGCCGCCGCCGACGCGGCATGGGCCGATGCTCCGTCGTTGACGATCCCGGTTGCGGGTGGCGCCAATAACGGTTCGACCGAAGTTCAACTGAAATCTGTCTACACCGATGACATGGTGTACTTCGTCGTACAGTGGGCTGATCCCACCCAGAGCTTCATTCGAAGCCCGTGGGAGAAGCAAGCGGATGGTACGTGGAAGAAACTGGCGGATCCCGATGACAAAGGCGGCGACAACAACCTCTACTATGAGGACAAGATGGCTCTGATTTGGAACATCAACAATTCCATCAAGGGCTTTGAGACAGCCGGATGCTTTGGGACGTGCCATGTCGGCGAGAATTCCGACGTGAAGCCGTATGGCAACAAATACACGGCCAATGAGGGCGAGATAGGCGACATCTGGCACTGGAAATCGGTTCGCAATCTGAACCAGATTGATGACCAATATGTGGACAGCACGCGCTACTCCGAAGACGCCAAAGAAGCAGGCCGCAAGAGCGACGCCAAGGAGAGCGGCGGCTATACGGATAACCAGACCGAAGACAAGACGGCGCCGGCGTTCATGGCCCCCGAGGGCGGCGCGAAAGACGGCTCGCCCGGCTATCTGCTGGACAGCGAGAAAGTTGCTTTTGACGACGCGCTGTTCGTGGCCGGCGACCTTGTCCCCAGCATTTCCAAATCCGAAATTGTTGGCGACCGGGGTGATATCGCTGCTGCCTGGCAGTACGCCGATGGCATGTGGACGCTGGAGTTCGGGCGGAAGCTGGATACCGGCTCCGAGACCGATGTTCAGTTCAGTGATCTGGCCGCAGTCTATCACTTCGGCGTTGCGACGTTTGACAACGCCCAGGTGCGCCACGCCTTCCAGAATGGCGCGACCCCGTTTGTTTTCATGCCATAACGACTTGCCTCCGGTAAGCCGGGATTCAGCGGTCTTTGCGCCCTGCAAATGGGCGCAACTGACAACGTAGAATCCCCGGCCCACGGAGTGTCTGGCGCGCCTCACCTATCACAAACCCGGCTTTGTCAAAAGGCCGGGTTTTTATTTCGTGAAATTCGTGCAATTCGGTGCTAAAGTTTTTCCTCCCACGCTTCATACACCGCGTGGATGTTCTCGGCGGCGACGTCGTTGCCCCATTCGCATTCCGCGATGAGGCCGCCCGCGCCGTCATCCAGCGCGGCGCGCACCCGGCGCACCGCCGCACGACAATCCTCCGGCGTCCCGAAGGGCAGCGTATCCTGCCGGCTCACCTCGCCCCAGAAGGTGATCTGCCCCTTATAACGCCGCGCGATCTCCTCGATGTCCATGCAGAAGAGTTGCGAGTTCACCGCGTCCACCCCCACCTCGATCAGGTCGGGGTAGATGGCGAAGATGTGGCCGTCGGAGTGGAAGAAGACCTTCTTGCCCGCCGCGTGGATCAGGTCGCAATAGTCTTTGTAGAGCGGTTTATAAAAACTGCGCCACAGCTTCGGTGAGATCAGCAGCGCCTTCTGCGTGCCCCAGTCATCCATGAACGAAATCGCATCCACATCGGTGCGACACCACATCTCGATCTCGCGCAGGAAGAACTCGTGCAGCATATCGCGCAGCCGGTAGACCTCCGCCGTGCCCCACGCCAGATCCCTGAAGAGCGCCTCCGTCCCGCGCAGGAACTGCATCCGCTCGAACGGGCGCACCCCCGTGCCCGCCTTGACGAACTTGTCCGTCGCCGCGCACGAGGCGTCCACCCGGCTGAAGTCGGCGGCGTCGAGCATCTCCGTGGGCGGGCGATAGGCGTCCAGCGCGGCCCAATCGGCCAGCGGCGCGCCCTTCACCTCGCCGATCACCCCCGGCTCGAGCACCTCGAAGCGACAGCCCCAGGCATCGGTATACTCGCCCACCTCGGCCTCCGTGCCGCGGGCGCGTTCGGCGGGGCCATAGCTCACGTCCGGCCCGGCGAAGTCGGAGGGGAAGCGCGCGTAGAACGCGGCCAGCTCAGCGGCGCGCGTGCGCACCACGCCCGGCAGCGCCCACAGCTCGCGCGGCGCGCGGTCGGGATGTTGGAAGGTCAGCGCGCGCATCACGCGCTCGCGCGGGGTCATGGTCATGGTTGCGGCTCCTGATTTTTGCCACGAATTACACGAAGGATGAATAAATTATACTTTGGTAACCGAGGGCGGATTTCCGAGCAAGAACTGCCTTGTCAGCATTTCGTCGGGGATTTTCTGTTCACGTGGCAAATAAATCGCAACGTCAATATCTAGTTGACGTAAATACTTGCACATCAAAGGACCTACCGTGCGCCATTCCAGACCACCGAGCCCACATCCCAAAGCCGGAACGGCGAGAGATTCAATTCCTTCACGACGATACGATTCGACGATCCATTGCAACCCCTCCTCAATCCACTCAAGTTCAGACTGCTCGCGCCAATTTTTCTTGGTGGGAAACAACAAGAACCACTTGTTGGCGTTAATTTCAGGCAAGGATCCTGGATCATCGGCTAGTTGACGATCCAACGAACCTTCCCGCTTATAAAGATATGGTTTGCCGACCTGGAGTTGTTTTTGCCGACATGCGTCCTGGTATGCGACATACACATCAGGGAATTGGTATCTCGTACGTGATGCAAGACCTTTGCCCATAACGCCAACAGTATTGACGCTAATTGTTAAAGTCTGCAACTTGGAGAAAAACATGTCGCCATCCACAAGGAAAAGACGTTCCGTGATACGCGTTCGCTGTGATGGCAGAAAGAACATGTGTGGTTCGGGCACGATTGATACACGCGGTGGTATCGAAGTTCGTAGGTTCTCTGCAATGATTTGACTGGCCACATATATTGTGTGAATTTCGTCTGGGGACACGAAATCTGGGACAAGGCACTCAGCCATGATCTTACGTTTAGTGCCGTCTTCTTCTTTCCACCAATCACTGGCTACAATATCCCACATGCTATAGATTGCCTGCAGCCCTTCCGACGCCGGGAGAATTGGCGATGCTCCTGAGGCTGCATTTCCGACACTAACGAATATATCTTTCCTTTTGAGCACATTCGAGCTCACACCTAAAATGACGATGCTTTGGGCTCCCTTTTCATCAAGAACCCTGTAAAGCATCGGATTTCTAGCTTGAAAATAGAGGTTGGCATAGTTCCACAGTGATTTATCTGCTGGAGTTACCCGCTTGCTCCGTCCGGTCACAATCTGACGATCATATATTGGCGTGAAAGGTAAGCTGCGCGCTTCAACCTGCGAATGAGAAAGGACACCATATTTAAGCATAGACGGTATGTTGAGAATATGAGTAATATAATACAATTCTTTGATGGAAGGTCTTTTTGTCACTTTATCCATCCTATGCTGTTTGGCGCCGAGCGTAGAGCAGGCAAGCCCGGATATCCTCGGCTTCAAGCCAGGGATAGGCCTGGTGCAGGCTCTCCAGGCTATCGCCGGCGGCTAACATGCCCAGCACATGATCGGTTTCCCCCCGAAGATGCGAGGATCAATCGTGATGCGCTTGAGTAGTTCTGTCTCATTCATCGGTCACCTCCGGCCTGTTTGCCACCGCCTGATTCACTGGCGACATTATGGCGCGATTCGCGTTTGAATGCAACCGCGTCGCGCCCTTACGGGCCTTACAGCTACGAACGGGGCGGCGTGAGATCGTCCAGGGTGACGCCCAGCGCGCGGGCCAGCGCCCCCAGCACCGCCGTGCTCGGCGTGCGCTTGCCCGTCTCGATCTGCGAAAGGTAAGGCGTGCTGATGCCCGTAGCCTCCGCCAGTTGTTGTTGCGTCAAGGCGCGCTGCGCGCGCCAGGCGCGCACCGGGTTCACGCCGTCCAGGATGGCAAACGTCACCTCAGCGGGGATCAACGCTTCATCCGGCGCGAGCACAGCTTTCGCCTCATCATACGCCTGCACGTCGTCGAGCATCTCCACCCGTGCGAGGAGTTGCTCGTATTCCTCATAAGGCATCACTACCCATTCGGGCTTGCCGCTCTTCTCAATAATCTGTACGTTCATCGGTACACCTCGCCTCGGGGTCCAACTTTCAGCACGAGCACAATCACTTTCTCATTGTCAATCTCGTAAATCGCACGCCAGTCTCCAACTCGTAACCGATAACCCGCGCGACTTTGCAACTTGGTCACATTGGAATGCCCGCCATAAGGATTTTTTGCGACTGCTTCCAACCCTTCACGAATGCGCTGTGCGACCTGGCGCGGAGGGAGTCGCCCGCAATTCCTTGTCCGCGCTCCGGGTAAACACGATCCTGTACATAGGGCAATATTAGCACACAGCTAATATACTTGCAAAGAGGAGAAAAGGAGATAAATGACAGGCAGACAAGATCACAAGAGGTCTGCTTCAAGCGACGAGCGAATTTGCAAAGCAATTGCGCGAATGCTACTGATGCGCGACTTGCGGAACGAGACGGTGGAACGGCTGAAGGCGCGGGCGAAGCGGCACGGGCGCTCGTTACAGGGCGAGGTGAAGGCGATTCTGGAGGCCGCCGCGGGCTACTCAATGGCTGAGGCGGAGGCGACGTCGGCGGGGTGGCACGCACGGCTGGCCGGGCGCGCGTTCAGCGATAGCGCCGACCTGATCCGCGAGGATCGCGACCGATGACGCACTGCGTCGTGGATGCCGGCGTGGCGGTCAAGTGGTTCCTGCCCGAGCCGCACGCCGACGCCGCGCGCGCGTTGTTGCGTCCCGACGCGATGCTGCTCGCGCCCGACCTGATCCGCGCCGAGGTGGGTAACGTCTTCTGGAAGCGCTGGCAGCGCGGCGACCTGACCGCGGCCGAGGTGGATGCCGCCCTGCACGACTTCCGCCGTTATCCGCTGGAAATCCACGCGTCCGATCTGCTGCTCGAGCCGGCCTGGGCCATCGCACGCGCTACCGGATTGACGGTCTACGACAGTCTCTACGTCGCGCTCGCCGTCGCCCAACAGGCCTCACTCATCACCGCCGACCGGCGCTTGTATGATGCGCTACATGGTGGCCCATTTGGTGACGCGTGCGTATGGGTGGAAGAAGGAAACAAGTAGGCAAGGAAACAAGGAAACAAGGAAACAAGGAAACAAGGGATAAGGGGACAGGGAATGCGGCCCTTGTCTCCTTATCTCCTTGTTTCCTTCCCCCAAACAAAAAAGGGAGGGCAGCTATGCCGCCCTCCCTTTCCGAAACGCCGGTCAGACCGGGGTGTTAGTTCGCGATCGTGATCTTGGTGACGTATTCGGTGTAGTTGCTGTCGGACTTCACGATCCGCAGGCGCAGTGCATGTTCGCCGTTCGGGAAGGCCGTGGTGTCCAGCGAGTAGGTGAACTCAGGGGCGTTCGTGCCCGTGGCCACGAAGATCGCCGCGTCATCCGCGCCGCCCGCCAGCACGTCGAGTTGCCAGCGGTTGAACATCGGGTCAGCGGCATAACCCTTGACCTCAACCGTGCCGCTGACCGTCGCGCCGTCCGCCGGGACCATGATGCCGTTGGCCATCGCAGGCGCAGCCGCAACCGGGGCCGCCGCCGCAGGGGCTTCGGTCGCTACCGGTGCAGGGGTCGCCACAGGGGCCGGAGCCGCCGCGCCGATCACCAGCGGGGCCGTATATTCGTCGTAGTTGCTGTCATTGCGCACGACGCGCATCCGCAGCACATGCTCGCCCGCCGGGAATGCCGTGGTGTCGAGCGTATGGGTGAACACGCCGGAGTTCGTGCCGATCGCTTGGAAGATCGCCGCGTCACTCGCGCCGCCCGGCAGCACGTCGAGCTGCCAGCGATTGAACGCCGGATCCATCGCGTAGCCCTTGACGATCACCGTGTCGGTGATCGTGGTCGGCAACGTGATGCCGTTGGTCATCGGGCCGGGGGGAACCACGGCGGGCAGGGTCTGCGTCGGCGTGACGGTCGTGGTCGGCACAACCGCCGGCAAAGTCACTGCCGTGCCGGGGGCCGCAATGGTGAACTTGTTGACGTATTCGGTGTAGTTGCTGTCGGCCGTCACAACACGTAGCCGCAGCGCATGCTCACCGAGAGGGAAAGCCGTCGTGTCGAGCGTGTACTTGAACTCGCCGGGGGTCATCCCGACCGCCAGGAAGATCGCCGCGTCACTCGCGCCGCCTGCCAGCACATCGAGCTGCCACTTCATGAAGGCCGAGGCATTCGCGTAGCCCATGACCTCAACCGTGCCGCTGACCGTCGCGCCGTCCGCCGGGGTCGTGATCCCGTTTGTCATGTCCGCGGCGAAAGCTCCCGCCACAGGCAAGGCAAACAACACAACCACCATGAGCGCCAATAGCAGCGTCTTCACCGTACTTCGATTTCGAGACATGTCTTGCTCCTTTCGCAACACGTAACCATCACCGCTACCGGGTGACTTGAATTACATCACCTTATTCTCTTCGAGAGAGGGCGTTTTGTCAAATCGGGCGGGGGGCGTAACTGTTCAGCGTTGGCGTAGTCTAGCCCCTTGTGGGCGGCGCGCGCCGCCCACAAGGGGCTGACTACAGCCTTCTCCGGCAGCCCGTAGCATGCGCAACATCACGGCTGTGCGGCCGCCTTCGGCTCTTTTTGCACCGACATCAGCCGCGCCAGCCCGCGCGTCTCGCTGAACGCATCCAGCATCAGCACCGTGAAGAGCGTCAGCGGCATCGCCAGCAGCGCGCCCGCGGGGCCCAGCACCCACGTCCACACCAGCAGCAGCAGGAACCCCACCACCGGCGACAGGTTGATGGAGGCGCTCACCAGCACCGGCGCCACCAGGCTCTCCGTCAGCGTGTTGATAGTCAGCGCGCCGACCAGCACCAGCCCCGCGGTCAGCAAACCGCTCTCCGCGAACCCCAGCAGGATCGGCGGGATCATCTCCAGCGCCGAGCCGATGTAGGGCACGTAGCTCAGGAAGAAATAGAGGATGCCCCACAACAGGGCGAAATCAACCCGCAGGATCAGCAGCCACACCGTGAACGCCGTCGAGCTGATCAGATTGACCAGCGCGCGCCGCAAACTGCCGCACCACCCCCGTCATCAGCCGGTTGATGCGCATCACGAGCGGGCTATCCATCCCCGCGAGGCCGGTCAGGCGGGTGCGCAGCGAATCGGACTCCGCGATCAACAGCGCCACGAGCAGCAACATCATCAGCACCTGGATGACCAACGCCACCGCCGTCGAGGCGACGCGCGTGACCAGGCCGACGTTGAGGTCAAGGGCGCTAATGAAGGACGTGAGCGACGGGATCGCATCGAAGATCTGTGGCAGCCTTTCCATCCGACCGTCGAACTGCTCCGCGTAAACACCGAGCTGCGAGACAAGCCGGGTTAACGCGCTGCTCACCGCCCACAGCAGCAGCAGCCCGCCGCCCAACAGCAGCCCCAGCGTCGCCAGCAACGCCAGCCACGCAGGCACGCGCTGGCGCAACCACGCGTAGATCGGCAGCAGCAACATGGTCGCCAGCGCCGCCAACAAGATCGGCGTCAGCAGGCCGCGCATATAGCGGATCCCGATGAAGATAATGATCAGCGACGCGAGCACCACCACGACGTTGCGAAACGATCGCGTGGTGGTGCGCTCAATCTCGGCCATGGGCAGCACTCCGTATGGGTGGCGCCGGCAAGCGGGGGAAACCGGCCGCGCCAGCATACCATAACCCGCCGCGTTGCGACAAGCGAGCAGAGGTCCGAGTTCAGAAGCGCACGGGCGCGGGAGAGCGCAGCGGGGCTTGGCGCCGTCGCACAACGACCGACCAACACGCCACTGCGTTCGCCAACACAAGATAGAACCGAGTCACAATTCGCCAAATCGCGACCCTGTGTTACAATCTGCACATACTGACGCTGTTCAGTAGTACTCCCATCTCATCAGGAGGCGCCGTATGCTGCATGAACCCTCTACCCCCGCAGGCAAAGACCCGGCCGCGCCGTACAAGATGCGCTTGGGCCTCAGAATGTTCGCCATCTATGCCTTTTTTTATGCCGGCTTCGTGGCGATCAACGTGCTCAGCCCGTTGACAATGGCGACGATTGTCTTTGCGGGGCTGAACCTGGCCACCGTCTACGGTGTCGCGCTCATCATCGGGGCTTTGTTCGAAGCCCTGATCTATGACGTATTGTGTCGCCGCAAAGAAGCCGAGTTTGCACGGGGCGAGAAGCCGCAGGGCGATCCCGAACAGTCCGCAGAGGGAAAGGCATAGCAGCGTGGCGATCATCGTATTTCTCGCGTTTGTAATCTTCGTAATCGGCCTTTCTCTCTATCTGGGAAACCGGGCCAAAACCGTCAGCGGCTACTATGCGGCCGGCGGCAAGATCCACTGGGGCGTCAACGGCATCGCTTTTGCGGGCGATTATCTTTCCGCGGCGTCTTTTCTCGGCATCTGTGGCTTGATCGCCACGGTAGGCTATGACGGGTTCCTCTATTCCATCGGCTACCTGGCCGGTTGGGTCGTGGCGCTCTTCGTGGTGGCTGAACCGCTCAAACGACTGGGGAAGTACACTTTCACCGATGCGGTGGACGCCAATTATGACTCACGCGGCATCAAGCTCGCCGCCGCCATCAGCACGCTGGTGGTTTCCATCTGCTACCTCATCCCGCAGATGGTCGGCGCCGGCGTCCTGGTGGAACCGCTGTTAGGCATCCCGCAGGCGTGGGGCGTAGTGATGGTCGGCGCCGTCGTCATCACAATCGTGGCGACCGCCGGCATGGCTTCCACGACGTATGTCCAATTCTTGAAGGGCGGATTGCTGATCATTTTTTCCACCGTCCTGGTCGGCGCCGTGCTCCTGCGCGGCCTCTCCACCCAGCCAGATCAGGGCGGCATGGCGCCGTTTTACGAGTACGCCCGGCTCCCGGCCACAATAACGGAGACGCAGATCGAGGTCCCTGAGCCGGGCTACACGGTTCTGGAGCAACAGGCGGTCAAGGGTGCGGCGGTCTTCGTGCTGCTCCGCCACGAGGGGCTGGACACCTGGTGGGCGGTCGCCGAGAAAGAGGGCGTCATCACGCTCAACGAAACCCAGTCCGTGGTCGTGAAAGCGGACGGCCAGTGGATCAACGGCGCGCCGGCTTCCGACACCAACCAACTGCGCCAGGTGGGCAACCTCGAAAAGATCAACGGCGAGACGGAGGCCAACACCGGCAGCATCTCCCCGCTCGCGTTCCTGGCGGTCCTCACCAGCAAAGATTCCACCGTGCAAAGCTGGAAGACGGCCAACTTCGTGGACAGCGCCGGGCAGAAGACCACTGTCTACTACTCGGTCCTGGTTCCGGGCGATCGGATCATGCGGCCCGGCCTGAAGTTCAAGGTGGAAGGAACCGGCTTGCAACGCCTCGACTTCCTTTCGCTGATGCTGGCGCTCTTCCTGGGCACCGCGGCCCTGCCGCACATCCTCATCCGCTACTACACCGTGCCCGACCCGGCCAGTGCGCGCAAATCTACGATCGTGGCGATTGCTGCGATCGGGTTCTTCTACATCTTGACCCTCTTCATGGGGTTGGGCGCCATGACCAACGCGGTGCTCAATCCGGCCGACAGCAACATGGCCGCGCCTCTGCTGGCCCGTTCTTTCGGCCAATTGATCTTCGCGATCATCTCAGCCATCGCCTTCGCGACCGTGCTCGGCACCGTCAGCGGGTTGATCGTGGCGGCCTCCGGCGCCGTCGCGCACGATCTGTTCGACCGCTACCTGCAGATTCAGATGGATGACCGGCAGAAGGTCCGGGCCGGGAAGATCTCGGCGTTTGTCATCGGCGGGCTGGCGATCCTGCTCGGCATCCTCTTCCAGGGCTTGAACGTCACCTTCCTGGTGGGGTTGGCCTTTGCCGTGGCCGCCTCCGCCAATCTGCCGGCCATTGTCATGCTGCTCTTCTGGAAGCAGACCACCGCCAGAGGCATCGCCGCCTCGATCATCGTGGGCATCGTCGCGTCCCTGACGCTGATCGCGTTCTCGCCGGAGTTGTACACGCTCTACGGGAAAAACCCGCTCGATGCGCCCATCCCGCTCAACAATCCGGGCATCATCTCCATCCCGCTGAGCTTCATCACGCTCATCGTGGTGTCACTGTTGACCCGGCAGAAACCGACTCCGGCCACCGCATAAGTCGCCGACTGGCCCAGGGCGCCCTATCAACGCCCTGGGCTTCCCAGGGCCTGATTCATGAACGACACCGTCCTGGTCAACCTTCACTGCCACACCATCTTCAGCGATGGCGAGCTAACTCCTGACGGTCTGGCGGCGGCCGGGGGGCGCTCGGGAGAGCGCCCGGCCTCCAGCGTCTCCAGCGCCAGCCACGCCATCCCCGCGCGGTCGGCCCACCCCTCGGCGGCCAACCGATCCTGGTACGCGGCGTAGATGCGCGCCAACTCGGCCAGGCGCGGCGCGTCCACGCCGGTGAATCCGTCATTGGTGCAGATCAGCATCGCCGCGAAGGAGAGCCACTTGGCGCTGTTGTCCGCGGTGATCTGGAAGGTGCGCGACTCGCCGGGCAGCACGGGCAGGAAAGCGGCCGGCGCCGCGACGGTTGCGTAGACGTGCTTATCGCTCATCAGCGCGGCCAGCGCCGGGTCGAGGTTGCCGTTCTCGGCGATCGGCAAACTCGTCGAGTCCGACTGGCATATTTCGGCTTCCCTTCTCTTCCGCAGACCGAGACATGCGATGTCATCGGGAGCGCAATCGCAGCTTTCGGTGATCAGGAACATATAATACGCCAATTGGGTAGAACGGCGCAAACGCGCGCTTGTCGGGGCGCAGTTCGCTTGAAGTGGTAGCGCGAGCCTATGCACAGCAGGGCGGAGACGCATCGAAGTGCGCATTGCTTGTGCATACACAAGCCCTTGCAAGGCTCTACCCTGACCATCGGCGTAACGCAACCATCGGTGCGTGAGCCCCCCTCACTCCATCTCCTCCGGCGGTTTGAGCGTGCTGAAACTGCGGTAGAGCAGCGCGTCGTAGATCAGCTTGAGCCCGCCGGCCAGCACGAACGGCAGCCCCAGCAGCGATGAGCTGGCGAGCAGCGGCCCCGCAATCGCCGGGGAGAGCGCCGCGCCCGTCGTGCGCGCGATCCCCGTCACCCCCGCCGCCGCCGAACGCTCGTCGGGGCTGACCACCGCCATCGTGTAGGATTGCCGGGTCGGCACGTCCATCTGCGAGATGCTGAACCGCAGCAACAGCAGCAGGATCGCCATCGGCAGCACCGGCATCAGCGGCACCAGCATCAACAGGATGTTCGACGGCACGTGCGTGAACACCATCGTGTTGATCAGGCCGATGCGCGCCGCCACGCGCGCCGCCAGCAGCGCCGAGACCCCCGCCAGTACGTTCGCCCCGAAGAAGATGGCCCCCAGCACGGCCGGTTGCACGCCGAACCGCGTGTGAAACCAGAACGCCACCACGCTCTGGATCACAAAGCCGCCGGCGAAGGCGTCCAGCGCGAAGAGCGCCGACAGCTTGAACACCACCTTGCGCGACTTGTGCAGCCCCAGCCGCCCGCCGATCGACGCGTGCTCGGGCCGCACCGGCGCTTCGATGCGCGGCGAGAGCCGGGTGAACAGTAGTGCCAGCACGCCGCCCATCGCCGCGTAACCGATCACCACCGCCCGGTAGCTATCCACCGTGGCGAAGCCCTGGCCCTGCAACAACTGCGCCAGCCCGCCGCCGAACAGCGCGCCGGTGGCCGTCGCAAAGGAGCCGACCATATTGTACTGGGCGAAAACCGTCGTTCGTCGTTCGTCCGTCACGATCTGCGCCAGCGACGCCTGCTCGATGGCGAGGAACGGGCCGACCTCGTTGCCGCTGGGGCTGATCACGCCGAACGTCGCTGCCAGCACCAGGAAAATGTAACTCCGCGTGATGGCGAACAGGACGCCCGCGAACAGCATCAGCCCCGCGCCCACCAGCAGCATCCGCTTCCGGCCCGCCTGGTCGGCGTGGGTCGTGATCCACAACGAGATCAGCGTATCGCCGATCAGCGTCAGCGTCAGCAGCAGCCCGATCTGCGGGGTGCCGAACCCCAGCGCATCCAGATAGAGCACCAGCACCACGGAGAGGAACCCATACGCGAACAGGCGCGCAATGCGCGCGCCGAACAGGGCATAACCATCGGGGGGCAAATCTTTCACGCAGTGCTCCTAAACTGAATTCAAAGTGCGATCCGTTCGAAACTCACCCCGGACCCCGCATCCGGGCGGGTTACGAACCAGCTCTTCAACCGTGGTCGTCGTAGACCGCCGCCCTGCAACTCTGCGGCAGGAACGCGTAGATCTTGTTGCGCGTCGGGTCAAAGCCGATGGTGTGTGCGCCTTTCTCGGTGGGCATCGTCTCGATACATTGCATGACGGCCATGTCGAAGACGTCAATCACACCAGGGTCGCCGACGGCCACATAGAGATGGTCGAGCGCGGCGTTGAAGAAGACGACGTCTGGCACGCCGCTGAGCGCCAGCTTCTCCACGATGGTGTGCGTGTGCTGGTCGTGCACGACCAGCTCCTTGCCGTCGCAGGCGCAGTATAACCGGCCGCGCCGGTCATCGAGATCGAGGCCATGTGCCCCAACGACCGGGATCGGGATGGTGGCCGCGGCCCGTGTGGGGTCCGCCGCTGCGATGACGAGGATCAGCGCCGGTTCCATGATGTTCACGTAGAAGGCTTCCGCCCCCGGATCGTACAGGGCCCAGCGGGTGCGCCCCGGCATCGGGATGTCGGCAATCAGCGTCTGCTGCGCCGCATCCACGACGGACACGGTGTATGAGCTGGGAAGCGCGGGATCGCCGACGTTGGCCGCCAGCAACAGGTTGCGCGCCGGGTCATAGGCCAGCCCGTTGGGTCGCAGGCCCACGCCAACCCTCGCGAGGCCGCTTTCGTCCTCCGGCGCGAAGATGCCCACCGTGTTTTCCCCGCGGTTCGAGGTGAAGACGAGGTTGCGCTCATCGGAAACGAGGACACCGGCGACGCCGGTCAGCCCGGGGAGCGAGTGTAGATAACGGTCCTGGGCGCAGTCAATGACGTCCACCGCATCATTGATGGTGTGCGCCACGTAGAGATACCCCGTGCCCCGGTGGTAGGCGGCATGATCGAACCCGCCCGGGCCGATGTGCGGCGGCAGCGGGACGAAACCAAGTTGACGAAGGCCCATGTGGACATTTCCTCGCGACTCTATGTTATAGCCTTTGCATTCTATGCAACACGTATTACAATGTCAAATATGGAACAGACCGAGTGGGTGGCTTTCGCGTACTCATTGCCGGCTAAATCGGGCTCTAGCGCGCGGGTGGCGCTTTGGCGGCGGCTCCGCAGGCTGGGCGCGATCTCGCCGGAGGGCGGACTGCACCTGTTGCCTGCCAGCGATGAGGGGATCGAAGCATTCGGATGGCTGGCCGGGGAAGTGCGTCAGGCAGGCGGTGACGCGCTGGTGCTGCGGGTGAGTGGGTTCGAGGGTCTGTCCGACGATCAGGTGATCGAGATGTTCAACGCGGCGCGGCGCGCGGAGTACGTCGAACTGGACGAGCAGGCCGCGGCGTTGGAGCAGTCGCTCAGCGCCGACATGGCCCCCGACGTGCATGACAAGGTTGCGGAGACTCTGGCGCGGTTGCATCGGCGCTATGCCGAGATCGCGCGCACCGACTATTTCGAGTGTCCGGCCGGTCAAGCGCTCGCCGCGCGGCTGGCGCGACTGGCGGCAATGCTGGCGCCCGAGGAGGAGACGCCGCTCGCCGTGGCGCCTGTCGCCCGCGAGCAGTATCAGGCGTGTCGCTGGGTCACCCGTCCGCGGCCGCACGTTGACCGGCTGGCCTGCGCCTGGTTGATCCGCCGCTTCATTAACCCTCAGGCGCAGATCCGCTACGCTGTTGTGCCGGGGCCGGACGAGGTCGCTTTCGACATGAACGTCGGGTCGTTCAAGCATGTGGGCAATCTCTGCACGTTCGAAACCCTGTTGCGGGCCTTCGCGCTGGACGATCCAGCCAGTTCCCCCGGTGGGAGTGCGCTGCGCGCCCTTGCCGAGCTTGTGCATGAGATTGACCTGGGCGACGGGCGCTACGTGCGGCCCGAAACCGCTGGTCTGGCTGCCATCCTGACCGGCTGGCAGCGCGCCGATCTCTCCGATAGCGAGATGGAAGCCCGCGGGATCGCCGTGTTCGAGGCGCTTTACAATGCGCTCCAGCCGCGCCAGCCGGGGGGGCGGTGAAAGATCAACCGGCTTGAAACAACGGCGCCGCCTCAGGGGGCTGCGCGCGATTTCCACCGTGCCGGATCATCGTATGACTGCGTAGGATATAACTGCATCATAAAGGAGATATCGCTATGAAATGGGTAACCCGTTCACACGTCCACGTGGATCGCGTGGCGTGCCCGTGGCTCATCAGCCGGTTTATTGACAGCGAGGCCGAATTCCTGTTCGCGCCGGTCAGCCGGTTGGCGCAGGTCGTTGAGGAGACGGACGCGATCCCGTTCGATGCGCCTGGCATAGAGTTGGGCCACCACGACGGCCAATGCTCGTTCGAGACGATCATCGCGCACTACGGGCTGACGGACAAGGGTCTGCTCCGCCTGGCGCAGATTGTTCACGGCGCGGACACGAACGACTTCGCGGCCGATCCGGTCGCCGCCGGGCTTGAGGCCATCGCCACCGGTTACAGCCTGCGCTTCCCCGACGATCTGGAGAACCTCGCGCATCAGTTCGCGGTCTACGACGCGCTCTACGCGTGGTGTCGTCTGCAGGTCGCGCGGGGGTAAGCGGCGCGGTGGAGCGAGCCAACACGGATAGGGCTGCGCGAGTGTGCAGCCCATCCCCCCAAAATCCGTGTTGGCCCGCCCCGGCACGCGCAAAGGCGCACCCCCAACCCGGGAATGCGCCCTGCTCCCTATCTACCTGCTTGTTTCCTTGTCTATGTGTCTACTCCCTCAATCCACCCGCGTCACCGTGATCATCCCCACCGGGTCGGTCCAGCCGTGCAGCGCGGGCAGCAGATCCGCGGAACCGGCGATCCCCATGTGGTGCATGATCACGCCGCCCTCGGCCAGCGCGGGGTTGCTCATCCCCGTGCCCGGCACGCCCGACGGCACGCCGGTGAGTGCGGGGCAGGGCGGCACGAGGTCCGCGAAGTCCTCGGTGTTGATCTCCGTGCCCGCGTCGTAGGCGTCGGTGTATGCCATGACGCTCTCACCGGTGCGGGCCGGCAGGCGCAGCGCGTCCACGCCGGTGAACCCATCGTTGGTGCAGATCAGCATCGCCGCGAAGGAGAGCCACTTGGCGCTGTTATCCGCGGTGATCTGGAAGGTGCGCGACTCGCCGGGCAGCACGGGCGGGAAAGCGGCCAGCGCCACGACGGTTGCGTAGACATGCTTATCGCCCATCAGCGCGGCCAGCGCCGGGTCGAGGTTGCCGTTCTCGGCGATCTGCTGGATGCCTACACTGGCGGGCGCGCCCACGTGGAACAGGGCGGTCTGCGCGCGATGGGTGGCGGCGAGGGGCGGCGTAAACGGTTGCCCCTCGGTCAGGTTGGTGACGGTCACTTCGTAGGTGAAGACGCGCCCCCCGGCGAATGCGGCGGTCGTGGTCAGGGCCAGGACCAGCAGCAGTACCGAGGCGACGCCGATGGAACGACGGTGTAACTTGCTCACGATAGACTCCTTAGAACGGGTGATGTGTGGCTGACGCAAATAAAGATAGCGCCCGCAGCTTGTGTCGTTCTTGTGTTTCGGTTACAGGAGTCTTACGCGGCCGGTGGCGGATGGCGGATGGGTCGGAGCGCGCTCGTGATCGCACGAGAGGGTTGGACCCGTCGGGGCGGGCAGCCGCAGGTGCGCGCGGGGTTTGGACCACGAAGCCGCGAAGGGGCCCGAAGGTCGCGAAGCGGGCCGCCGCGACATCGCCGCGCGCCCCGGTGCACAGGAGTGCGCGCTATGAGCAAGACGATCTGCGCGCCCGTTCGCATCTGAGGATGCGAACTTCGCGGCGGTTCTCCCGCGCCCTCTGCTTCTCCGCCCCTCTGCGTCCCCCGTGTATCCGTGCCAGAATCCGTGACCGCCTCATCCGTGCATCCGTGTGAGCATCCGTGACCGCCCCATCCGTGTTGGCAGCGCGCCTTGTGTAGAACCCCACATTGTGTTATGCTCCTTACAATTCCCCAACCCGGTGGAGCGCCGTCCCGCCGCCCATTGTTAGCTGCTGGAGGAGCCATGACGATGCCGTCACCCTGGCCGCCTGTCCGGGCCTGCCCATGACCACTTCGCCCATCACCCGATCCCTCACTCTGGATCACCACTCGCATATCGGATTGGCCGTATGGCGCAACACGCCCCCACTCTCCTGCTCGCCACCCTGGGCAGCGAACCCCAGGTCGTGACCCTGGCGCTCCAGGC
>JBBQRS010000066.1:0-26731 GCA_038214535.1 Anaerolineae bacterium | reverse complement strand
TCTTGGTCTGGGTCCGGCTCAAACAGGTCGCCCAAGAGACCGGCCGCACCATCTATCAGGTGAAACACGGCCTCTTATCCGACTATCTGCGGCAACAACTCAAATCGCCGACCATCAAGATGGTCCTTGCGTAAGTCCTATAAGCAACTACCTGGAGCCGTTCTCTGTGCAAAGACCGGAATTCGATCTCAATAAGGGCGAAGCCGTCCGGAGTTACATCTGAATACGATGGAAAAAGATCACCCTCAAGAGGCGGGAGTTCGTGTACCAGTCTACCGCACACCCTGAGCGTAGGCGTTAGGCGGTTCCACTTATTAGGTCGGCTGACAACGGTCTGTGTGTCACGGTCAAAGTCCTCGTCGTACGCCTGCTCTATGTAGCCGTCCTGAAACCAGACCTTACCCCCCACGACTCTGTCATTATCATCCTCAAGTTGTTTCAGTCTCAGAGTTGGTGGCTCGAGATCCCTGGCGACTTCTATTTCTAGCCAGTCCCAGAGTGTGTGGCACTTAATATCCTTCAGGAAGATCTCAAACAATGCCGCCATTTCCTTTCCTTTCCTCTGTGGCGCCACCCGCTATGTAGGCAGGTATCGAGCCGTGTGTTGCCATTTGAAAACACCGCCGCGCCTCTTACTTGAATGGCCGCGGGTTGCAGCGGAAACGCGAAAAGCCGATCACATCGCATTGACGTGGCTTGAGGTAGTATCATCTAGTTGTCAGGCCGGTTGCGTCGGCTTGGCCAAGCCTCGGATGCGTCAACATCGCGGGGCAGGCTTTTCTTCAATTGACGCCATTATACAAGGCGTCAGCTACTCGGTCAAAGCGACCGTCAGCTAGACCCTACTTCGCCCTCTTCGCACCTCTCGGCGTGCCTACGGGCAGCACCAACCTCGCTGACAACACCGCGGATTGCCGTTGATTGATTCTCAGTCCATTGAATGAAAACATATCATCAACGGTTCACCGAGTAGTCGCTATGCTGCTACCAAGGCGTGAGTGGGTCAGGGAAGCATCCTCCTGGCGGGCATGTGGCCCGCTACCACGATTGGGAGCATGTTGACAACCGCAGCGGGGAGGATGGCCCCACACACGCATAAGCTGGCGGACAGGCGCATTGCTGGGCAGGAGGCTGCGTGTTACAATAGGGCGGTTGGCGGATTCGCCAACCAAGGACACATCGTCATTGTCGCAAAGGAGGACATATGGGCTCATTACTCAATGTCGGGGTTATCGGCCTGGGGCTTCTGGGAGAGCAGTACGCACAGTTCTTCCGGGAGCATGACAAGACGCGAGTGGCGGCGGTCGCGGATAACCGGGCCGAGGTGGCTGCACGAATCGGGACGGCTGCGGGGGCACAGGTCTACACGGACTACCGCGAGATGCTGACAGCGCAGGCGTTGGATTTGGTGGTGGTCGCCACGCCCGATCCTTTTCATCGGGACCCGGTGGTCGCGGCGCTGGCAGCGGGTGTGCCGAACGTGATCCAGGAGAAGCCGCTGGCGACCTCGCTCGAAGACGCGCAGGCCATCTGCGAAGAAGTGGAGAAGCGACGAGCCAGGCTTTTCGTGAACTATGCCAATCGCGCGTCGACCTATGATATCGCCACCCGTTATGTGATCCAGCAGGGGCTGTTGGGGACGGTCGTTTACGGCGAGGCGCGACTGGACGACAACATCATCGTGCCTACCGAACTGTGGGGGAAGCGGAGCCGGGAGTGGGCGGCGGGGTCGTCCACGGCGCACTTCTTGCTGAGCCACGTCGTGGACCTGCTCCGCTGGTACTTCAGTCCGGCCGAGGTGAAAGAAGTCTATGCGATCAGCCAGACGCAAGTCCTGGGCTTCACGCCCGATTTGTACGACGCGTTCTTGACGTTCGACAGTGGGCTGCGGGTGCGAGTCAAGGCGGAGTGGATCAAACACATCGACGAGCTGGTGGAGTTCTACCTGAGCTTCTCGGGCCGGGATGGCACGCTCATCTACAACAAGCGCGGGGGATTCGGCACCGAGTCGGGGTGGCGGGCGAACGTGGCGGATACGGTGTCGGCCGAAGAGCTACTGAAGCACCGCCAGGCCCTGGACGCGCGCGGGGCGCGCGTGGCAGCGCGGATAGACCGACCCGATCCGGCGACGGGGCAGCTCTCGGCGAGCGTGTCGCGGCTGCAACCGAGCCTGGAGGCACGCGGGTCATCGGCCGGCGGACTGATGGCCCTGGTTGGACACTTCGTGGACGCGATCCTGGAGGACACGCTGACGCCTAGCAGGTGGCGTGACAACGGGCCGTTGCCGACGCATGTCGATGGGCTCAAGCAGACCGAGGTGGTGATGGCGATTGTCCGATCGGCAGCGGAAGACAAGGTGGTGAAACCGGGTTAGGGTGACATCTACATTGGGACGCCCTTGCGGGACCGCTGCCAACGGACCGCTTGCGCCAGGCTGTGCACGTTTCTGGGCGAGCATGCCGGAGCGAAGTGGTTAATAGCTCTCGCCCATTCACAAAGGCATGCTGGACATCCGCGCGGTCGGAGAAACTTACGGCGCTCGCATCTATCCGCTCAGCCTTGACACTTCCTGCGAAGAGAGCCATTCCATCAATTCCCTGCGTCGCTCCCGAATGCGGACTACCAAACGGTGCTCCACTGAGCCTCTCCTTGTGCAGCGTCATACCGTGAGGGCAGGCTAGTCGGTCCGCACAGACCGGCCGGCTGCATGGTTCGACGCAACCGGCCAGGGATGATATTGTCGATGTCGTTGAGCCGGTTACGTCGGCTCAGCCATGCCCCGGATGCGTCAACATCGCGGGGCAGGCTTTTCTTCAATAGACGCCATTATACAAGCCGTCAACCACCCGGCCAAAGCGACCGTCAGTCGGGTTCTACTTTGCCCTCTTCGCACCTCCCGGCGTGCCTACAGGTAGCACCAGCCTCGCAGATAGCACCACAGATTGTTGTCTATTGTGTCCCGATCCATGAGTCGTTCGGGGTGGGCGGCACGATTGCGCGCTATGCGGCAGAGGGGACGGACGTGTGGCTGGTGTGCGCGACGGACGGCGACGCGGGGACGGTAGACGCGGCGTTGTTAGACGGGTACGCGAACACATCGCAGTTACGCGCGGCGGAACTATGTTGCGCGGCGCAGGCGTTGGGCTTGAAGGGGATTGACTGGTTAGGCTACCGCGACAGCGGGATGGCCGGCTCATCAGACAACCAGAACCCGGCCAGCCTGGTGCAAGCGCCAATGGATAAGCTGGTGGGAGAAATCGTCGCCTCGATCCGCCGGCATCAGCCGCAGGTGGTGATCTGCGACAACGAGTTCGGTGGCTATGGCCACCCCGACCACATCAAGCTGCATCAGGCCACGGTGCTGGCGTTTGAGGCCGCCGCCGACCCCGCGCGGTACCCCGAAGCAGGCCCGCCCCACCGCCCCGAGCGACTCTACTTCACGACGATTTCACTGGGCTTTGTCAAGTACATGGTGCGCCTGCTGCCGCTGATCGGGCGCGACCCGCGCAAGTTCGGGCGCAATAAAGACATTGACCTGTTGCAAATCCTGAAGTGGGAGACGCCGATCAACGCCCGCATTGACGTGCAGCGCTATTACGACGTGAAACAGGCTGCTTCGGCGTGCCACGTCAGCCAGGGCGGCGGCGCGAACGGGGGCATTCCGGCGTTTCTCGCGCGACGCATCTCCCGCTTCGATGTCTTCACCCGTGGCTTCCCTGCGCCCGCCGCCGGTCAACCGATGGATACCGACCTGTTTGCATAAGGGCGCTAGAGGGCGGCGGCCTGTTCGCCAAGCCAATGACCTTGCCCGTTGGCGCGCAACTGCTCGACCACACGAACGATAGATACGCCATCACAGCCGTCCGCATCGCACCCCAGATGCAGGAGAACCGGGTTGAGGTCCGCGTCGAAGCCGGGCGCGCCGGCAGCGCTGGGGCCTACCAAACGCCGATACGTCAGCCGTCCGTTGGATGCTTCCTGCGCGATCACCGCTTCGCCCTGAAACGAAAGTTGGAGCGGCGCGTCGGGGAAATAAGACAGCACAACCAACGCCGCGCCGGGTTCGAGTGGCGGCGCAGGCTCGGCCACGCGCACCCAATAGCGCAGTTCGGCATAGCTTTCCGCGCGGCCACTGCCGATGGGGGAATAGCCGGGGCGATCCGCGGCCAGCAGCAAGGCATAACTGAGTTCGGAAGGCGCGCTTGAATCGAGCAGCCATGGATCCGCCAGGCCAAAGATGCGCCCTTCGTTCAGGACTCTGCCGTCCGGCGTCGCCTTGTAGTCGAACCGCAGGCCGACATCGCCGGGAGACGCCTGCCCCGAAAGCAGGGGCGCGATCACGTCCACTGTCGTCAGAACAGCCTCAGGGCCGACCAGAAAACCTGTGCCGGCCGCGCGGCCGTTGATCTCTATCCGGCACACCTGACCTTCCAGCCGACCCTCTCTGCTGCGCCACTCGGCGACATCCAGTGTGCTGTGCTGCGTGATAAACGTTTCAAGCCCCTGATCGTCGGCTACCTGCGAGCCAATGCCCAAATCAGATGCAACGCCTGCCAGCGCGGCATTGCCCGGACGCGCTTCGCGCGCCGCCTGAACCAGCTCGAGCGTCCACCCCTCGCGCTCTGCGGAGTTAATCGTCTGAAATACGACATCGGAGAAAGACCCGCCGACGTTTGCGAGGACGACGAGGTTACGGTCGAGCCTGGACTTGAGCATTTCGTCGAATTCCGGCAAGGCGAAAGCATCTTGCAGGGCGTTGTTGAGGGTCTTCACTTGCGGCCCACTCAGGCGCGTCGAGGATTTGCCCGGTGGAACGGCGTACGACAGAGCTTCAGAGATAGGAGGCGACGCGCTTGTTTTCACCGGTGCAGGGCCAGGCGACAACACCCGCTCACCGGCCCGCAGCAACAATCCGTCGGCCAGCGCGGCCAACACAGACGCCGGCGCGTCCGGTGGGTTTGCGAGCAATGCGGCCAGGTCACGACCGAGGCTATCCGGTTTACCGTTATAGAGATAAGATCGCCACATCTGGCTGGGAGTGGATGAAGGATCGGGCTGACTGCCGAGCCGGCGCAAGAGTTCGCCCGGCGGCTCACCCGCCCCTTGCGAGACGGCGACATCCCATTCAGCCAGGGCGATCACGATCCGGTGGAGGGTCGCGTCGTCTGCGAGTTCGAACCCGATCATACGCAGCGCCTTCGCAAGGGTTGCGGGCCGGGTCGGCCCCAGTTCACCCGCCAGCCACGCCAACACCGCAGGATCACGCGCGGGTGCGTCTTCCGGCATGGCGTCGAACCGCGCTTGAAGCGACGCCTCAGCCGCGTCCACCGCGACAGAGTTCGCCGCGGAACTCAGGGCCACCGCGCGCCGATACAAATCCACTTCGAGCCGGCGCATGTCGTCGCGTTCCTCGGCCAGAGCCGCGACCTCATCGAGCCAGGCGTTGGCCGCAGCCTCATTGCCCAGCCGCATTTCGGCGGCCGCGCCCAGCAGGCCCAGTTGCATGGCCATCGGACGATCGCGCTGATCGGCGGCCGAATCGAAACCGCGGCGTGCGGCCCTGGCGGCTTCATCCCAACGGCTCTGCGCCATCCAGGCCTGGGCCGCGAGCAGATAAAGTGGGCTGCCCTGGAGCCAGCGAGGCCGCGCCAGCATGATCTCCAATGCCTGTGCGGGCTGCTTGTATTCCAGATAACCGCGCGCCTTGCGCTCGATATCCTGTTCCCAGCTCGCCTGATCGGCCAGTGATTCCTCCTCCGGCGTCAGTTCGAAGCCCAGCCGGGTCGCCAGCCAGGCGCGTTGCTCGGGGCCGAGCTCTTCGCGCGCGCTGAAGAGGAACCGGCGCATCTGATCGGCCCAGCCCCGTCCTTCCGCATCGGCCCAGCGCTTCGAGAGCGTTGCCGCCGACTGGCCGAGCGACAACCGGTGATAGATCTCCTCGGCCCGCTCCTCGGCGCTCTCGCGCGTGCTGTAATAGCGCACGGCAGCCTTCTCGATGCGGCGCACCCGCGCCGCTTGCTCTTCGCTCTGATGCCGCAACAGGTTGAGCATGATGCGGCGCACGTCGCTGCGATGGCGCAGCACATCTCCGTCAACCGTGACCAACGCCTCTTCCCGCGCCAGGAGGTCGAACAGGCGGCGCGCCTGCGCGTCATCGCGCACCTTGACGTCACAATAACGCGCCAGCACGTTGCGAATCAGGTCGGGTGTGACCCGGCGCAGCACCAGGCCAGGATAGGCCAGCGCGCGCACGTCGTCATCATGGATGTGCCCGAGGATGCGCGTGAAGAGTTGACCCTGCACCAGCCCTTCCTGCAAGCGAAACTCCAACGGCACGGCGTTCGCCACGTCACCTGCCGCCCGCCGCCACAATTCCAGCGCCAGCATCAGGCTGAGCGGGCTGCCGCCCGTCTGCGCGACGATCTCCTCCGCAACGTCCGGCGGCACGCCCTCCCCTTCGAGCAGCGCGCGCGCGGCCTTCGGCGCGAAGTCTTTCAACTCCAGATTAGTGACTGAATAGCCTTCGATGTTAACCGGGTTGCGCCCGGCCAACACGGGTCGCGCCTGGGGGGCCTTCTCCTGCAAGGCGCGCAGGAAATCGAACAGGCGCTGCACCACGCGACGGCTGCGATACTGCACTTCCTCGAAGGTGTCGAGCGCCAGCATGAACGGGCGGTCGCCACCCAGGGAGTAGAGCAGGCTGGCAAAATCGGGCAGGTAGCGGTTCCAGGTTTCCACTTCGAGCGCCTTGCCGATGAAGGCCTGCTTCGTCGCGGGGCGATTCATCTCCTGCGCACGGCGCGCGCCGGTTTCCAGCAGGCCGCGCAGGGAGTCCTGAAACTTGCGGATATACTCTGCCCGCTCAGGATATTGCACCGCCAGTTGCCGCACCGCCTCAATGACAATGGTCAGCGGCTCTTCGGGATCAAGGATCGTGCGGTCGAAATCGAGATAGGCCCAGGGAAAGCGTTCGTCTTCGGGTTTGATCGCGTTATCCTGCACGAATTTCGCGCCCAGCGCCGACTTGCCCACGCCGCCCGGCCCATAGATGACGAGCGGCGGCTGCAACGCGCCGTCGGGCGGCCTGCCCAGCACATAATCACGCAACGCGTCGAGTTCCTGCTCGCGCCCGCGAAACTTGCCTCCGGCGAGATAGTCGAAGGGCCGCACGAGATCCAGATAATCCCAGCGGCGCTGCACGGCCTCGCTCGCCGGAATATCGGGCAGGATGCCGCCCAGCCATTGCGTCGCCTGAAACGCGCCGGTGAGTTGTGTGACGTCCTGCCCGGCGAGCGGCGACGCATCGCCCTGAATGTAGGCATCCAGCATGCGCTGTGCCGGAGCAGTTTCGCGTTGCGGGTTTGCGTCCAGCGCCGCGAGCATGGCCTCGCGGGTCGCCATCTCTTCCAGCACCGCGCGCCGAATTTCCGGCTTGAGCACGTAACGCGTACCACCGGTCACAGCGTCAGCAAGGTCAGTTTGCGTCTTGATCGCGGGTTTCATGCGCGCGCTGTCTTGCACCAGGGCGCGCCGTTCGGTCGCATCTGCCGGGCCGGGGCCGGGCGCGGGTTGCAGGGTCAAGGGGTCGAAGGAGACCAGGACGGCGGCGGCCCGGTGGAAACGATTGTAACGCAACGCCACGGCCTGGTCGGGGCGATAACTGGTGTCGAGCGTCTTGAGCAGTTCGGCGGCCTGGGCCTGAATCTCTGCCGGCGACAGATCGGTCATGCCCCGCCTCCCAGGCTCCAGATGCGCCGGCCTTCCTCGATGATCGCCTTGCCGAGTTGCAGGAGATAATCATCCCGGTCGAACGCCACTTTTTGCATCACCGTGCTGATCGAGCCGGCAACGTCCAGCACCTCGAAATCCACTCCGCGGCGCAGCTTGCGTTCCTGGTACATCTGGGTGTAGAAGCGCAACAGTTCATCCTGGCCGATGTGACCCACGGCGGCGAGGTCGTCTTCTTCGAGGCCGCCCAGGACGCGATCCGGCAGGTCGCGGTCATAGTCGAGCAAGATCAGGCGCACCTGGCTCAGGTTCGTCTCAATCTGCTCGGCCAGACGTTGGACCAGTTCATAGACGCCGCCAGGCACGAGGGTGTTGGTGAAGCTGTCAAGCACAATCCAGTAGACTTCGGCGCGTTCTTGCAACTCGCCGGTGAGCCACGCCACGAAACGCCGCGCCCAGCGCGAATCTTGTTCGTTCTGGCGTTCCGGCATCACGCCGCTCAGGTTCATTTGCAGGACGATTTCTTCGCCCAGGTCTTCCGGCAGCAGATCGCGCCCGACCGCGCTGGAAAGCTCGGCAAGATCCACGAAGACCAGCTTGAAACCGCCCATCCGTTCGGAAAGATACCGGATCAACTGAAACGTGTGGCTCTTGCCGCTCTTAACAGGTCCCTCCACCCTCAGGATATGGATCCCCTCTTCCGAGGCGGCGAGGTGCTGCAATTTGGCCCGCAGTGGCCCGCGATCCACCATGTAGTTATGGCCCAGGAGGCGACACGCGGCGAAATGATCCATCCGCTCGGCGACGACGGCTTCGTTTAGTTCGGCGCGGAGTTGCGCCAGGTCTGCTGCTGCGGGACGCAGCGCGACCGCTTCTTCGAGCAGGCGACCCAGCCAACCCTCATCCCGCGCCTGGCCGACCATCGCACTGAGGATGGCAGGCAGATTCGCGGCAAGCGAAACCTGCGCGAGGGTGCGGTTCGCCGCCCCCTGCGCCAGGTCTTCGACGGCGTCCGTCGTCGTAAAGACATCGTTCAGCGCCGCCAACAGCCGGGTACGCTGGTCTTCCGTCAACCCCATAAATGCAGCCTCATCCTTCGCTATTCGCCTAACCCATCCGTTATCGGCCATCCGCCATCAGCTATCGGCTATTCGCCATCGGCTATTTCTCCGTCCTTGCCCCGATCCTTCAACAACTGCACGATCGCAGGGAATGGGACGCCCTGGTTGAACATCGGCGTCCCAAACGCGGGGTCGCCCATGTGATGCAGCGCGACCAGATTCCAGTTGGCGTCGAAACAGGGAGACCCGGAGGACCCGGCGTCGGTGTTCGTGCGATAGCGCACCCGGCGGCCCTCGAACAGTTCTCCGATGATGGCGTGGGTGTCAATCGCCAGCTTGAGCGGGTCGCCCTTCGGGTGCTGCAGGATGAAGAGCGAGGAATCGGGCGGCAGTTCGGGCGCGACGGTGGGCAGCTTGATCCACCCACGCGGCGCGGCGTCGGGGTTCTTGTCGAGCATGGCAGGCCCGCCCACCGGATCGTGGCCCGGCTCGCCTTCCACCCGCACCAGCGCATAATCGAGTTGGTCCGGCAAAGGCTCCTCACCCTTGAAATCGTTCGGCCCGATGGGGCTTTCGTCAATCAGCCAGTCTTCGGCCAGCCGATAGACCGTGCCCTCGTCAACTGTCAGCCCGTCGCTGCGCCGCTTATAATCGAACCGCAGGATCACGTCTTCCGGCTGGACGAGGCCCGCCTTGACCAAACGCATGACATGGTGGTTGGTGATCAGCACGTCCGGGCCGAGCAGGAAACCGGTGCCGTAATCGGACTCCGTCCCCTTGGGAATCTCGACCCGGCAGACCTGGCCTTCCAGCGTGCCCAGCGTCTCACGCCACTTCACAACATCCTTGAGGCCGTTGGATGCGACGATGTATTTCTCTTGCTGCAACACCGTGATCGGTTGTTGCGCAGCCGGCCCGTCGCCGGTCTGTTCGAACACCGCGGGGCTGAGGCCGAATTGCTCCGCGAATCGGACAAGCTCCGGGTTGTTAGGGTTAAAGGCGCGGGCCGCGACCAGCAGTTCCAACGACCAGCCTTCGGCTTCAGCGGTGTTGATGACGGCGCGGACGATGGTGAACATGTCATCTGCAATGCTGATACGCGCCAACGGCTCGTCCAGGCCGAACTGAAGCATGGCAGACAGGGCTTCACGGCTCGGATAGGCCGCGAACAGGGCATCACGAAATTGCCTGATGTTCGAACCGGAAAGCTTTTTCTGGTCGGGGCTGAGACGCGGCACGGTTGACCTCCGCTGGACATCAAAAAATTATATCTGAAGCCTGCACTCTCACGAACGATAAGAGTGCAGGCACATGGCGCCAAACACGACGTCTCGGAGGGAAGCTACGCCGCGGGATACCGCTGGGCGATGAACGTCTTGTCAGTATCAGACAGCACGCTGTTCGACGGGAAGGTCATGTTATCGGTCGTCCAGCTACTAGGGAACGCATAGAGCATGATGGATTGCGGATCGAATTGGGTGTACTGCGTGATCTCCGGTTCGCTGTAACGATTCAGGACGTTGTGCTCGATCGTCGGCACATCCCAGTTGTTGGGCGGGCCGGAGAGGTCACGGATGACCGCGTCGCGATTCCAGTGGATGCCGCCGGCGGGGGTCTGGTGCTCGTGAACCAGCCCCAAAGAGTGGCCGAATTCGTGTAACACGACGCGCGAATATTCTTCGGACGCCGTGTCCGCTTTCAGCCAACCATAGTTCATCGTCGGCTCACCCTCGGGGAACCACGCGGTGTTCAACGCGTCGGTACCCAGCGCCGACCAGGAACCGTTCTGAAGGAACGAGATGCGAATGTGGGCCGTGGGATCCACAGCCGACAGGAAGCGAAACTTGATGTTCGCAATGCGCATCCATTTGCGGGTGTAATAGCGCACCTTGGCCTTCACCAGCGGCTCGCCATCCAGAAAAGAGACGTTCAAGGTGCTGCCCGCGGGCCAGAAGTTCTTACCGGCGGCTTCCTCAGCGGGCCCAAAGAAACGTTCGTAGCAAATGTAGTTTTCAGCCATGCTATGCTCTCCTGATCGCGGAAAAGACCTGTCGTCGCGCAGGTCAGGTGGGCCAGATGCAGTAAGTGCCTGCACAGAGGCCCCCTTTTAAGCTGGCAGCCAACACTGAAATCCTAGCACACCAGCGGTCATGTGTCAATCAAGACTGTATCAAGACAGGTACAGAACTGCGCTAAACACAACACGGCGCGCCGGAGAAAAGTTATCCCGCCGAGGAGTTCCAAATGTACCTGGAGTCGAGGCGTTAGCCGGTTTTTGCGGCAATAAGAGTCGTGGGCGTAACCGGCTGAAGCCTCGACTCCATGACACGCGTCTAGATTTGGAATTCCTGATCCCGCGGAGGGGGCTTGTCTCAAGGGGGTGTGGTACAATTCCGGCTGTGATCGGGCAACGATCCCTTCTACAGCAGAGGAGCAGACCATGTTGAAATTCTTCGATCAGGATCTGCGGTCGGTGGATCCGGACGTCGCCGGATTGATCGGCTATGAAGCCGAACGGCAAGCGCGCAAACTGATTATGATCCCCTCGGAGAGCCAGGCGCCGGCGGCTGTGCGCGCCGCGCTGGGCTCCGTGTTCCAGAACATCTACGCCGAAGGCTACCCCGACGCCGCGACCATTGGCCTCAGCGAAGCGGCCATCATGGATTACGACTCGCAACTGGCGCAGTATCGGCGGGTCGGCGATCAACGCTATTACAAGGGCGTGGAATACGCCAACATCCTCGAAGCGTTGGCGCGGCGGCGGGCCGCCGAAGCCTTCGCAGCCAACGATATCCCGGCGGATCAAATCCGCGCCAACGTCCAGCCACTTTCCGGCGCGCCCGCGAACAACGCCGTCTATGCGGCGCTGGTTCCGGTGGGCAGCACCGTGATGGGCATGAACCTGCTGCACGGCGGCCATCTGACCCACGGCAGCCCCGCGAATCGTTCCGGCAAGCTCTATAACATTGTCTCATACGGCATCGACGCGGCAACGGAGCGGCTCGACTATGACTCCATCGCAACTCTGGCGCGCGAGCATCGACCCAAACTCATCATCGCCGGATTCACCTCTTACCCCTGGATGCCCGATTGGGCGCGCTTCCGCGAGATTGCCGACAGCGTCGGCGCGTACCTGCTGGCCGATATCTCACATATCGCGGGCATGGTCGCCGCGGGAGTGGTCGCCAGCCCGATAGGTCACGCCCACGTGGTCAGCTTCACCACGCACAAAACCCTGTACGGCCCGCGCGGGGCCTGCATCCTGACCACCGACGACGTGCTGGCCGCGAAAGTAGACGCGGCGGTCTTCCCCGGCGAGCAGGGCGGGCCGCACGTCAACGCCATCGCCGGCATGGCCGTGGCGTTCAAGCTGGCGCAGACGGAGGCGTTCGCGCAACTCCAGCAACAAGTCGTGGACAACGCGGCATACCTGGCCGCGGAATTGCAGCGCCACGGGCTGCGCATCTCCTACGGCGGCACCGACACGCACATGTTGCTGGTAGACTGCAAGAGCATCCGCGCGGCCGATGGCGTCAGCCCCGACGGCAAGAAGGGCACGCCGTTGATGGGCGACAGCGCCGCCCGCATCCTCGACCTGGCGGGCATCGTCTGCAATCGCAACACGATCCCCGGCGACAAGAGCGCCCGCGTGCCGAGCGGCGTGCGGCTGGGGACACCGTGGATCACCCAGCGCGGATTCAAAGAGCCGGAAATCGAGCGGCTGGCCGAGATCATCGCTCGCGTCCTGAAGGCGACCAAACCGCAGGCGTATGCGGGGCGACATGGGCCGGTCTATTTTGCGAAAGTAGATTTCGACGTGCTGGAGCAAGCCAAATGGGACGTGGTTGACCTGGCCTGTTGTGTGGACTTAGGCCCCGACTACGAGCCGAGCGGCTACCCGCATCACTATTTCATGTACAAGCCGACGACCGATCCCGGCGGCGAATGGGACATCATCAACATCCAGGGGCAACGCGCGCGCGGGTTCTGCAATGTCGCCATGACCAACGACGTCTATCTGCTGGGACCGGGCGAATCACAACAGACGTGGATTCTGGAGCCTGACGGTCGGCTGATGAGTCCGGGCGTGCTCAAGCGCGTGGGGGACGAGAACACGCATTTCCAACTGCTCACGCCCAAGAGCGCCGAGTCGCGCGTCGTTCACTGGCTGCGCGCCCTCTCGGATGGCTTCGTAGACATTGACCCCGATGACCTGTACGCCAAAGCGCCCGGCCCGCTGGTGCTCAAACGACTGCCGCACGAATTGGCCGACACGTGGGAGATGCTGCCATCCGACCCGGCGGAATTCGAGCAAGGCGCGGTCGGGTGGGCCACGCATAAGCCGTTCTGGATCGGCCACTGCGGGCGTGATGTCTCATCCGATGGGCTGGCTGCCCTGCCTGCCTTCACGTGGACGCCCGACGCGGATCAGGCGATGCAGCGCACCCGACTCTGCGAGACGCACCGCAGCGCCGGTGCAAAGATGGTACCCTTCGCCGGCTGGGAGATGCCGGTGCAGTACACATCTGTGTTAGACGAGCATCAGACCGTGCGCGAGAAGGCCGGGCTGTTCGACGTGAGTCACATGGGGCTGTTCGAGTTCAGCGGCGACAACACCCACCTGTTCCTGAACACCATCGCCACCAATGATGTATCGCTTATTGAGCCGGGGCAAAGCCAGTACAGCTTCCTGTTGGCGGAGGACGGCCGCGTCGTGGATGACGTCTGGATCTACCGCGTAGACCGCCAACGCTACTGGATGGTGGTGAACGCGGCGAACAACGATAAGGACTGGGCATGGATCAACGCCGTGCGCTGCGCAGAAGTGCAAATTGATCCGGAACGGCCCTGGGCGCGAGCGCTCGGCACGGAGACGATTCAGGTGCGCGATCTGCGCGCACCAGCGACCGAAGCCGACCGACGCGTGCAACTGGCATTACAGGGGCCGCGCTCGCGCGATATCCTGCTCGCCATGATGACGCCGGAGAGCGAGGACTGCGACCGGCTTGTGGGGATGGCGCGCAACGAGATCATCCGCGCTCAGATCGCCGACTTTGACCTGTATCTATCGCGTACCGGCTACACCGGCGAGCCGGTCGCGTTCGAGATCTTCGTCCACCCCGACCGGCTGGTGGATCTCTGGAACGCGTTGCTCGAGGCGGGCAAACCGTCCGGACTACGACCCATCGGGCTGGCCGCGCGTGACAGCCTACGGATCGAGGCCGGGCTTCCCCTCTACGGGCATGAACTCGCCGGGCCGCTGGAACTCAACCCGGCAGACGCAGGCTTCGCACCTTATGTCAAGCTCTATAAACCGTTCTTCGTCGGCAAGCGTGCGTATCTGGCACATGAGGTCCAGCGTAGCTCGCGGTTGGCCCGGTTCCGGCTGGATGATGAACGCGCGCCGATGCCCGGTCTGGGCGACGTGATCGTCAACCGCAAGGGCCGTGTGGTCGGTGCGGTGACCAGTTGCTCGATTGACACCGAGGGCCGCCTGACCGGGCTGGGTTACGTGCAAGAGCCGAATCACGAGCGCGACACGCAACTGAGCATCTTCCGTCTGAGCGACCGGAACTGGGGGACGCACCCGCTGGACGAGTTGAAGCAGGGCGACCGGCTGCAACTGCCGCTCGACATTACCGCGATCACGCGGTTTCTCAATAAGAAAGCGTAGGCGAAGATGATGAGAGCGTTGGTAATCTGCGACGACTACTGGCATCCCGCGCGCACCGTGCGGGAAGGGCTTGCGCCAGTGGCGCAAGCGGGCGTCGAATTCGACTGGATTGAGGACAGCAGCGATTGGTCCGCGGAGCGCATGAACGACTACCCGGTCGTGATCCTGAGCAAATCGAACAACGTTTCCTCGACCAATCAGGACACATGGATGACGCCGGAGGTCGAAGAGGCTTTCGCCGAATACGTGCGCCGGGGCAACGGCCTGCTGGCGATCCATTCAGGGACAGCAGGGTATATGGAAGCGGCGACGCTGCGCGCGCTGCTCGGGGGCATCTTCGTCGAACATCCACCGCAATGCCCGGTCACCGTGATCCCAAAAGAAGGTCTTTTCCTGGGCGATGCTCCCACGTTTTCAGCGCAAGATGAGCATTACTTCATGGCAATGGATGACGCCGAGGCCGACGTTTTCCTGTTGACGACCTCCGAACATGGCACACAGCCGGGCGGCTGGACGCGCGCGGAAGGCGAAGGGCGCGTGTGCGTGTTGACGCCGGGGCACAACGTGGAAGTCTGGCTGAACCCGTCCTACCAGACCATCCTCGACAAGGCCCTACGCTGGTGCGCCAAAACAGTATAACCTTTCCGAAAACTCGTAGTTTAGGGCCTTGGCGCCCGTCGCGCAACGCCCACAAGGGGCTAGACTACGGGTTCGGATAGACACTAACCCAAATCGCAGAAGAGAGATGAATACCATGGAACGCAATGTTGCAGTCCTCACCGGCGCAGACCGCGGGCTGGGTTTCGCGCTGTGCGCCGGTCTGCTCGAAGCCGGCTGGCAAGTTTTCGCCGGACGCTACATACCGGAATGGCCTGAACTGGACGATCTCAAGACGGCCTTCCCCAACCAACTGACCCTGATCCCGCTGGATGTCTCGTCGGAGGCATCGGTGCGGGCCGCCGTCGAACTGGTGAAGGCGGACGCGCCGCGGGTGGACCTGCTGATCAACGACGCGGGCATCAATCTGCGCACCTATGAGCAAGCCATCCGCGCCGGCCAGGATTATGCCGACATTCGCCGTATGTACGATGTGAACGCCGTCGGGCCGTTGCGTGTGGTGGAAGCGTTCCTGCCGCTGATGGATAATAGTGCGATCAAACGCCTGGGCTTCGTTTCCTCTGAGGCAGGGAGCATCGCACGCAGTCGTCGCAGCGCCTGGTACGGCTACTGTATGTCCAAAGCCGCGCTGAATATGGCGGTCTCGATCCTCTTCAACGACCTCCACCCGCAGGGCTTCACCTTCCGGCTCTATCATCCCGGCTGGATCCGCTCGTACATGCGCGGCGTCAAGAGCACCGTCGGCGACATGGAGCCGGAGGAAGCCGCGATCCCCGCGCTGGCGTTCTTCCTGAGCGGGCTGGAGGGTCAACCGCCTGCCGACCCGCCCTACGACGAAGATCGGTTGGCGCTGCGGGACTGGCAAGGACAGGAATGGCCCTGGTAAAGGAGAAATAGCCATGACCGGGACGATGAAAACGGTGAAGTTCTTGGGGTCTTCCCACGTTGAGGTACGCGAGGTTCCTATCCCCGAACCGGGGCCGGGCGAGGCGCTGGTGCGGATTGCCGTCTCCGCGATTTGCGGCAGCGAGTTACCGGCGTACCACAAACCGGGGCCCGCGCCCGACCAACCCCGCAACCCTGGGCACGAAATGGGGGGCGTGATCGTCAAGAGCAACGGGCTGTGTCGGGTGAGCGAAGGACAGCGCGTCGGCCTGCAAATCTTCTCGGGCTGTGGCCGCTGTATTCACTGCCTGCGCGGCGACCCGGAGCATTGCGTGGAAGGCCCCAGAGCCGTGCTGAACGCGCACAGCGAATACGTGGTCGCGCCGGAAGTGTGCCTGATTCCGCTGCCCGATGATCTGGATTGGGAAGCCGGCGTGCTGATGGCCGGGGATCCGATCGGCACGCCGTATCATGCCCTGAAGCGGATGGGCGGCGTCAACGCCGGGCAAACCGTCGCGATCTTCGGGTTTGGGCCGATCGGCCAGGGCTTCATGGCCCTGCTGCGGTATTACGGGGTGCGCACCATCGTCTCAGAACCCGGTGCGTATCGGCGCGAACTGGCTGCAAAGCTCGGCGCGAGCCTGGTGCTGGATCCGACACAAGAGGATGCGGCTGCCCGTGTGCGCGCGGAAACCAATGGCGGCGCAGACATCAGCCTCGATTGCTCACATCATCAGGAGACCTTCACGGCCGCGCTGGATGCGGCGCGCGTGTACGGGCGCGTGGGGTGGGTCGGCGAAAAGCAGTCCGCGACGCTCAACCCCAGCGAGCAAGCCATCCGCAAAGAGTTGCAGATCACGGCTTCGTGGTATTTCACGGTAACCGATTTCCATGAGGAATATGAACTCTATCGGCGCGGCCTCTCGTTGGATGGGCTGATCACCCACCGGTTCGAGCTTGCCGACGCCCCTGCGGCCTACCAACTTTTCGCCTCCGGTCAAACCGGCAAGGTGATCTTCAGGCATCCTGAGGTGGCGTAGCCTCAATGTAGATTAAGAATCTGATCTAAAAACTGCGCGTCGCTCTCCTTCGTAGTGACGGCTTCAGCCGTTGTTGTCCCGCCCCCAACGGCTGAAGCCGTCACTACGAAGAGATAGACTCTGAGTCTTTCTACGATGGAGGAAAGCTGCCGCCATGGGTGTCGAAACTCTGCAGAAGCGTTACGGCATGTTGCTGGCATACATCGGCCCCACCCTGCTCGGGGTGTTCATCTTCAGTATCATTCCCATTCTGTACAATATCTATCTCTCGTTCACCAACCGCAATCAGTTCCGTTTCATGCAATGCCCCGAAGGCATCTTCTACGACAAATGCCCCAGCAAGGGCTACGTTTTCGTGGCGCTGGAAAACTACAAGAAACTGCTGGGCGACCTGATCAAGCCGGAGACCCTGCGGGCGCTGGTCTGGTTCGGCGTGATCATCATCGCCCTCTATCTGGTCTATCGGGTAGTTAGCCGCCTGCTCAATCAGCGCACGAACCTGAACGGCAATTCGTGGGCGCTGATCGGCGTCGCCGGGCTGGGGCTGCTGGCCTGGTTTGCGGCCCCCTCACAAGACGCGCTCGTTTCACTGCGCGAATCGGGCGACTTCGTCGTCGTGATGAGCCGCACAACCATTTGGACGGTGATCTGCGTCAGTCTCTTCTTCCTCGTCGGCCTGACGCTGGCGCTGATCCTCAACAGCCCGCTCGTCAAGGCCAAGGGCATGTGGCGCACGCTCATCATCGTGCCCTGGGCCATCCCGTACTACATTTCGGCGCTCACCTGGAAGTTCTTCTTCAACGGCGAGTTCGGCGTGATCAACAATATCCTGCGCCAACTGGGGTGGGCGAACCCGCCCACCTGGCTCAACGAGCCGCGGCTGGCCTTCGCCGCGCTGGTGATCATCAACCTGTGGATGAGCTTCCCGTTTTTCACAACGATCATCCTGGGGGCGCTTCAGTCCATCCCCAGGGAGATGTATGAAGCCTCGGAGGTGGACGGCGCGAACTGGCGGCAACAACTGGGTTCCGTCACGCTGCCGCTCATCCGACCCGCCATCATCCCCGCGGTGATCCTGAGCGCGTTGACAACCTTTAAGATCTTCGAGTCGGTGTGGATGGTGACCAAAGGTGGGCCATTCGGCAGCGCACGCACCGGCGCCACCGAAATCGTGATGGTGTTCGCCTACAATCAAGCCTTCCAGAAGTTCAACTTCGGCTATATCTCGGCCTTCGCCGTGATCCTGTTCATCCTCCTCTTCGCAGTGACCATCTGGCAGGTGCGGCAGTCGCGCCTGCTGGCGACGGAGACGAGTTAATGAAAACCAAAGCTCTGGGCACTTCGATTCTCTTTCACCTAATCCTGCTTGTCACCGTGATCCTGGTGCTGTTCCCGGTCTATTTCATCCTCCAGGCTTCCATTCGGCCCGGACAAGCGCTCTACTCGACGGAGTTGAGCTTGCTGCCCACGAATCCCACGCTGGACAATTACCGCTATATGCTCACCGAGCGGCCGTTTCCAACCTGGATGCGCAACAGTCTGTTTGTGGCGTTGTTCACCACCTCCTTTACGCTGATCGTGGCGACCAGCGCCGCATACGCCTTCTCGCGCTGGAAGTTCATCGGTCGCAACGTCTGGCTGATGATCTTCCTGGCGTTGCAGGCATTCCCTGCCGTGCTGACGCTGGTGCCGATCTTCCAGATTCTGGCGACCGTCAGCCAACGGACGCCGGTCAACCTGCTCAACTTGTCGGGCCTGATCCTGGCGTATACGAGCGGCGCGCTGGTGTTCACTATCTGGAACATGAAGGGCTTCTTCGACACGATCCCGTATGACATGGAAGAGGCGGCCCTGATTGACGGCTGCACGCCGACCCAGGCCTTTCTCCGGGTGATCCTGCCGGTCAGCACGCCGGGTCTGGCGATCACCGCGCTGTTCGGGTTCCTGGCCGGGTGGAGCGAGTTCGCCATGGCGAACGTCATCCTGCAGAAGGAGACGTTCTACACGCTGCCCGTGGGCCTGTACGGTCTGCAAGAGAACTACCGGGTGCCGTGGGGCTGGTTCGCGGCCGGCTCGCTGATGGCGGCGGTGCCAGTGATGATCATGTTCTTCATCGCCCAACGCTATCTCGTCGGCGGCCTCACCGCCGGCGGCGTCAAGGGCTGATGCGCGCCTGTGCGGAGTGCGCATCCTCAGATGCGCACTCCGCACAGATTACTTCGCGAAATACGCCCGCTTCTGCGGGTGTATTTCATTTTCGGGGCAACCTACCGCCATGTCATGCTGAGGCCCGTCGTTTTGGGCCTCAGCATCTCGACTTGCGCCGCGAGACCCTTCGCTAGAGACCCATCGTAACGTGCTTTGAATGGTTAACTCGCTCAGGGTGACAATATCGCCCCAAACTTGAAATGCACCCCTTTCTGCCTTACCCTTGCCAAAACGCCGCGCTCAATGCTAGAATGATTACAGATTCGCGTGCGATTGTGGGTGAAGGCGCATGCAACGAACAACGAGCAACCATCGGGAGGGGTCGGTCAGGATGCACATCTATCGCGCCGACTTGAGGGACCTGGCCGCTTGTCTGGCGATAGAGGGGTCTTACGAGACGGACCACGTCTGGCAAGTGACGCAGCAAGAAGAAGAAGGCGAAATCACCACCCGCTTCCGCGCGGTGCAGTTGCCGCGCACCATGCGCGTGCCCTACCCGAGCTGGGGGGAGGCGCTGCTGATGCACCAGGAACGCGGCGACCTGATCCTGGTTGCCACGGAAGCCAACGAAATCCTGGGCTACATTGACCAGGAATCACAGCCCGATCAGGGCATCGCCTGGATTCATCACCTCGTGGTTGACCCTGCTCACCGCCGACAAGGCATCGGTATGGCGCTGTTGGTGCGCAGCATCCAGCACGCCCGGCAAGCGGGTCTGTCGCACGTCATGACGGTCGTGCAGAGCAAGAACTATCCCGCCATCGGCTTCTTACAACGCAGCGGCTTCTTGTTCTGCGGTTACAACGAGCGTTTCTACAGGAATCAGGATATCGGATTGTATTTTGTGCGTGGGTCGTAGGAATGATCACCGAATCGGGCATCAACTGGCCCGCCGTCCTGGCCTTTGGCAACCTCATCCTCGCCTCGGCCATCGTCATCACTGCCTTCTCGCTACTGGGCTATATGCTCACACGCAACGTGCGCAGCGATGTGGCCCAGGCGTTCAGCGTCCTGCTGGTCTGCGTTCTGATCGTCTATGCGTGTGACGTCCTCGTTCAGCTTGTCGAAGGGCCGAAAGATGCGCTGATCTGGCTGCGCGTGCAGTGGATCGGGATCGCCATGGTGCCCGCCGCATACCTGCACTTCTCCGACGCGCTGCTACGGACGACACGCCACCTTTCGACCCGTCGTCGCCGCCTCGTCTGGGCGTCCTATGTGATCAGCGGCGTGCTCATCCTTTTGGCGCTCTTCACCGACCGGCTGGTCTATGACGGCACGTTTGCGCCGCCAGTCAGCCACCTTTCCGCGGGGCCGCTGTTCCCGTTCTTCGTGTTCTACTTTTTCGCCACCGCGATCTACGGCGCCTCTAACGTCATCCGCGCCCGCCGCCGGTGTCTGACGCCCGCCTCGCGTCGCCGCATGACCTATCTGGCGTTGGCCTTCTTCGCGCCCGGCCTGGGGGTCTTTCCCTATCTGGTTGCTTCCGGTTTTGCGGCGCAGGTTCCGGAAGTCGTCGTCCTGCTTATGTCAATGATCGCCAGCGTCATGGTCGGTCTGATGCTGATTGTCATGGCGTATAGCGTGTCGTATTACAGCGAATTGTTACCTGATCGTGTCGTGCGGCAAGACCTATTGCATTACCTGCTGCACGGCCCGGTGGTGGGCATCGCGGTGCTGATGGTGATGCTGGTCATCCCGCGCGTCGAGTCCATCCTGGGGTTGCCCCGCGACACGGTGCTGATCTTCGCCGTCGTGGGCGTGATCGTGCTGGGACAGTTGGCCGTAAACGCCGCCAAACCGTGGATTGATCGGCTGATCTATCGCCAGGATGAAGATGAGATCGCCTGGATTCAGACGTTGGACCGGCGGCTGCTCACCAGCAGCGATCTGCGCCAGTTTCTGGACAACATCCTCATCAACCTGTGCGAATTGCTGCGGGTAGATACGGGGTTCGTGCTGGTCGAGACGGAAGACGGCCTGGATGTCGTCGCTTCTGTCGGAAACGACCCGGCGGCAGCCGCTTTCGCCGCATCCGCAGGCAGCCGCGCTCTGTCCGCTGCGCCAGTCTCAGGCAATGGCGCGAAGGCAACCGAATCGCTGCGATTCCAGAGCAATGGTGAATACTGGTATGTCCCATTGCAGGCGCAAGACGGTGAACGAACGCTCGGTGTGCTGGCAATGAAGGCGCGAGCCGCAACCATAGACCTGGACAATGAGGAACAGGTGGAGGTCAACGCCTTGCTGGAACACGCCGCGGCGGCCATGGCAGACCGCTACGTCCAGGAAGGCGTTTTCTCGACCTTGCAAAGTATCCTGCCCGATCTGGAGCGGATTCAGGAGTGGCGCAGCGCCGTGCGCTATGCCCGACCGCTGCTCTCGCAAACCATCACCGGGGAGGAAGCGCTCACCGATGTGGACGGTTCATGGCAGCAGGCGGTGAAAGATGCGTTGAGCCACTACTGGGGCGGCCCAAAACTGAGCGAGAGTCCACTTGTCGGGCTGCAAATCGTTCACCAGGCCCTGCAGGCGCAAGACGGCAACCTGACGCGCGCCCTGCGCAGCGTCCTGCAGGAAGCCATCGAGCGCCAACGCCCGCAGGGCGAACGCAAGCTAACGACGTCGGAGTGGTTGCTTTACAACATCCTCGACTTGCGCTTCATCCAGGGCCAGCGCGTGCGGGACATCGCCAACCGCCTGGCGATGAGCGAATCGGATTTGTATCGCAAACAGCGCGCCGCGGTGGCAGAAGTCGCGCGCACCCTTGCAGAGATGGAGGCGGCCGCGACAGACGGCTCGAACGGGCAGACGCCGCCGGGCGCGCAAGCAGTCGAGGCAGAAGCAACGCGCGAACAAAGTTAGCAACGGGGCGTATACCAGGCAGCACTCCAATACAGAGGATTGGAGGCTTCAGCCGGTTGAGCACATGCCGCGTATGTCGCAAAAACCGGCTGAAGCCTCGAGTCCGGCACATTTGGATTTTGCAAGACAGAACTATGTACCGTGGAGAGGAACGAGGAATTATGGATGACGGATACTGGGTATCGCTGTTACAGGATATCGAGGAGGAGTTTGGCCCCGAAACACATGATGCGGAGCCGGACGATTGGGCGGGTAGCAACGGCGTCGCAAGTCTGGCGTTTCATGCGGGGCGCTGGGAAAATGGCGCCATCGCCAGCGATGACGAAGTGTGGAATCGGATGGAAAGCCGCATGGCCGACGATGAAGATGTCGAGGTGACCATCTCCGGCTACAACCGCGGCGGGTTGCTCACCGAGGTGGAGGGGTTGCAAGGTTTCGTGCCCGCCTCGCATCTCTACGGCACATCGCTGCCGGCCGGCCCCACCGAACGCGCCGCAGCATTCGCATCACGTATCGGCGAATGCCTGGTCGTGCGTGTTGTTGAGATTGACCGTTCGCGCTGCCGGCTGATCCTGTCGGAGCGACTGGCGCGCGAAGATGGACGCGGGGAGCTCCTGCTGTCCACGCTGATGCCGGGGCAGGTCTGTTTCGGAACCGTCACTAACCTGTGCGCGTTCGGCGCGTTCGTTGATCTGGGCGGCTTCGAGGGCCTGATCCATATTTCCGAGCTCTCCTGGGGGCGCGTGGAAACCGCGAGCGACGTGCTCGAACCGGGCGACTCGCTGGAAGTGGTGGTCTTGCAGGTCAACGCCGAGGAGCGCAAGGTCGCCCTGAGCCGCAAACGGCTGACGCCCGATCCGTGGCGCGATGTCGAGTCACGCTATTGCGCAGGGCAAGTTCTCGACGCCACGATCACGAACGTCGTCAGTTTCGGGGCATTCGCCCGGCTCGAAGCCGGCCTCGAAGGGCTGATCCACGTTTCGGAGTTGGCCGAAGGCAACTTCATGCACCCGCGCAACGTCGTCAACGAGGGCGACCAGGTTCGCGTGCGGGTGCTCAACGTAGATAGCGTTAAGCGGCGGGTAGCCCTAACGATGCGTGAGGCCGAAGAGCCGCGCAGTCGAAGCGCCGTCGCCTCCAATCCGCAGGTTTCGGCTTAACCGCAGATCTAAGAAAAGGCATATCGTTCCGATGTTCTCGAAAGCGCACGCCTGATGGCCGTATCACGCAAAATCCTGGGGACGGCGCTCCTGATCGGGGGGCTGATCGGTCTCGTGCTGCTCATCCCCGGCCTGTTCGGCGATGGCGGCGCGCCCCTGCGCGTCCTGCTTGGTTGGGGCGGCTTCGTGGTCACCGCGGGGCTGTTGGCCGCCGGGCTGCTGCTGATCACCCAACCCGAGGCGCACTTCGATGCTCCGTGGGTAGCGCTGATCTTCGCAGAATTGCTGTTTCTGGCGCTCCTCGTCTTATCGCACATCGGGCGGGCCAACCCGCTGGGCGCGGCGCTGGCGGGCGAAGGCGGCGGGTTGGTCGGCTGGGCGGGCAGCGAGTTGCTGTTGAGCGTCATGGGCGTGACGGCGGCGCGTGTCCTGACGCTCCTGGTGGCGGTCGGCGCGGGCGTCGGCGTATTTTACGGGCTGCATAGGTCGGCGGTCGCCCAACCCGCCGAACCGATGCCTATCCCCACTACCCTGGCAATTCCCGCCGGCCTTTCGTTCCGCCCGTTCCTCGACTGGGTGCAACGCGGCGGCGTGCTCATCGGCGCGGGCGCGGCGCAACTTGGCGGGCAGCTCGCGGGGTGGCGGAGCCTGTGGCGGCTGGGCGAATCGGACGACTCGGCCGGCGCAAGCCCGGAAGCGCTGGACGACGTATTGGCGGAATCACCGCCCTCCCATCGCCTCAGCGCCAGGCCATCCGCACCCCCGCCGCAAGCCGCCCCTGCAAAACCGCCTGCATCGCCAAAGCGCGCCAAACCGCGCGCCGGTTCACTGCCGCAAATGGATCTCCTCGCGCCCACCCAAACCACAAATGGGGGCGGCGCGGACGTGCGCCAACGCGCCCAAACGTTGAAGCAAACGCTGGCCGAGTTCGGCGTACCCGTCGAGGTGGTGAGCATCAAAGAGGGGCCGACCGTCACCCAGTTCGGGCTGGAGCCGGGCGAGATCATCAAGGAGTTGCGCAACGGCGAGACCCAACGACGCCGCGTGTCGGTGCATAGCATCCTGCGCCTGAACAACGATCTGGCGCTGGCGCTGGCCGCGCCGTCCATCCGCATCGAAGCGCCGGTACCGGGGCGGCCCTACGTGGGCATCGAGATTCCCAACACCGACAAGACGATGGTCGGGCTGCGCGGCATCCTCGAATCGAAGCAGTTCGCGAAAGTGGCGTCGCCGCTGGCGCTAGCCCTGGGCCGCGACGTCTCCGGCGACCCGATCGTCGTGGACCTGACCAAAATGCCGCACCTGCTGATCGCGGGGGCAACCGGCTCGGGCAAATCGGTATGCCTCAATGCGATCATCTCCAGCCTGCTGATGAACAACACCGCGCAACAGGTGCAGTTCGTGATGGTGGACCCGAAGATGGTCGAGTTGCCCGCGTACAACGGCATCCCCCATCTGGTCGGCCCGGTAATCACCGATACGAGCAAAGCGCCGGGCGCGCTGGCCTGGCTGACGATGCAGATGGATGATCGCTACCGGCACTTCGCGGAGAGCGGGGTGCGCAATATCGAGCAATATAACCAGAAGCTCGGCAAGAAACGGCAAGATGAGGCGCTGCCCTACCTGATGCTCATCATTGACGAGATGGCCGACCTGATGATGAACTCGGGGTTCGATATCGAGCGGCAAATCTGCCGGCTGGCCCAGATGTCACGCGCGACCGGCATCCACCTGATCCTCGCGACCCAGCGGCCCAGCGTGGATGTGATCACCGGGCTGATCAAGGCCAACTTCCCGGCCCGTGTGGCCTTCGCCGTCACCTCACAGATAGACAGCCGCGTGATCCTGGACACACCGGGCGCGGAACGGCTGCTGGGGCGCGGCGATATGCTGTTCATGTCGCCGGATTCCGCCAAGCTGGCGCGCATCCAGGGCTGTTTCGTCTCCGACCGCGAGATCGAGGGGATCGTTGACTTCTGGAAGACGCGAGCCGACGACGCCCCGGCAGTGGTCATTCCGCCGTGGGCCGGGCTGCTCGATGACGAGGACCCGACCGATGAACTACTCGACCAGGCGATCGCGCTGATCCGCGCACGCGATCAGATTTCGACCTCCATGCTCCAGCGCCAACTACGCATCGGCTTCCCGCGCGCCGCGCGCCTGATGGAGCAGCTCGAAGACATGGGCGCGGTCGGCCCCGACGAGGGCGGCGGCCGCAGCCGCGCGGTGCTGCTGGGCGAAAGCGAAGAACTCGCCTGACCCGGAAATCGTTAATACACTCGGAGTATCGGTATCGGTAATGAACCACGAAACAGACGGAAAAGGCAGAAATAGACTTGTTCTGTGTTTTCCGTGGTAGGCGAATTCAGAGTATAATGGCGCGGCAGCGGGCGAATAGCTCAGTTGGTTAGAGCGCCTCGTTTACACCGAGGAGGTCACGGGTTCGAGTCCTGTTTCGCCCACTTTGCGAAAGCCTGACACGAAAGGATCGCAGGGTCCGAAACCAGGTTCTTCCATCAGGAAAACCTGGTTTCTTTTCATGTCGAACGGAGTACTTTTAGCAGCATGACCCAGGAACAACAGGACCGCCGGCGGCGATTGCCCGGCGTAGACCACCTGCTGAACAGCCCGGAGTTGGCGCAGGTCGTCGAAACCTACGGGCGGAACCTGGTCGTCGCAGCCGCGCGAGATGCGCTGGACGCCGCGCGCCGGCAGGTCGCGGGCAAGGACGGCGACACGCCCGGCCTGCCCGGGTTGGCCGCGGCCATCGAACGCCGCCTGCGGGAGATGACGCGCGGAACCTTGCATCCGGTCATCAACGCCACCGGCGTCATCATCCACACTAATCTGGGACGCGCGCCGCTCAGCAAGGCGGCGACCCGGGCCATGGGGCGCGTGGCGACAGGCTATAGCAACCTGGAATATGACCTGGAAGCGGGCGAACGCGGCTCACGCTACGTCCACGCCGAGGGTCTGCTGGCGCGCCTGACCGGCGCTGAAGCGGCGCTGGTGGTTAACAACAATGCCGGCGCGGTCTTTCTGGTGCTCTCCGCACTGGCCCAAGGGCACGAAGTGATCATCTCGCGCGGCCAATTGGTCGAAATCGGCGGGGGCTTCCGCATTCCCGACGTGTTGCGACAGAGCGGGGCGCGGCTGGTCGAGGTGGGGACAACAAATCGCACCCATGCCCAGGACTACCGCGACGCGATCGGCCCCGAAACGGCGCTGCTGTTACGCGTGCATTCCTCCAACTTCAAACAGATCGGGTTCATCGCCGAAGTATCGCTTGCGGAGATGGTAACCATGGGGCGCGCGGCCGGCCTGCCGGTTGTAGACGACCTGGGCAGCGGCACGCTACTCGACACGGCGCGCTACGGGTTAGCCGCAGAGCCGATGGTGCAGGAGAGCCTGGCCGCCGGGGCCGATCTGGTGACGTTCAGCGGCGACAAGCTGTTGGGCGGGCCGCAGGCGGGCATCATCACCGGCAAAGCGGAGTGG
>JBBQRS010000065.1:0-26736 GCA_038214535.1 Anaerolineae bacterium | reverse complement strand
GTGTAGTTGATTTGGCTGACCAGCAAATACTGGCAGTAGTCCAAACGAGTCACGGGTTGGCTTGTCGGTCTCATGCGGCCTACCTTACCCGCCAACGCTCGTACTGTCAACCAATTACTGGTTTTGCGTAAGTCCTATCATTACTAAATGGTGCGCGTTGGCGCACCCTAAGGAGAAAAAAAGCTTATGCCCGGCCCAGGAATGGAACTCATCGGGGAAGAGGAAAAACGCGAACTGCTGGAGGTCATCGAATCCGGTTACCTCTTCCGCTACGGCAGCGCGGACAACCCGGCCTTCAAAGCCAAAGTCTATCAACTCGAGCAAGACGTTGCGAACCTGGTGGGCGTCCCCTACGCCGTCGCCGTCAACTCCGGAACCACCGCGCTGCTGGTCGCGCTGGGCGGGCTGGGCGTCGGTCCCGGCGACGAGGTGATCGTCCCCGGCTACACCTTCATCGCCAGCATGTCCTCCATCATCTACGCGCGCGCCATCCCGATCCTGGCCGAGGTGGACAAGACCCTGAACCTCGACCCCGAAGACGTGCGCCGCAAGATCACCCCGCGCACGAAAGCCATCATGGTCGTCCATATGCTGGGCAACCCGGCGCGCATGGACGAACTCAAGGCCATCGCCGACGAGCATAACCTGCTCCTCATCGAGGACACCGCTCAGGCGTTCGGCGCGAGTTACAAGGGCAAGATGCTGGGCACTATCGGCGACGCCGGAACCTACAGCTTCAACATCTTCAAGACCATCACCGCGGGCGACGGCGGCATGGTCGTCACCGCCGACGAGGCCGCCTACAAACGCTTCTTCGGCTTCCACGACCAGGGCCACTCGCCCAACCGCATGGGCGTCGAGGTCGGCAACCGCGCCTTCGTCGGCCTCGACTTCCGCATGACCGAGCTCACCGCCGCCGTCCTGCTGGCGCAGCTTCGCAAGCTCGACGTCATCAGCGGCCGCCTACACGCCAACAAGGATCGCTTCAAGGCCGCCATCGCCGATATCGAAGGCGTGGACTTCCGCGAGTTGCCCGATCCCCAGGGCGAATGCGCTACCCTGCTGACGGTCTTCCTCCCCACCGAGGAGATCGCACGCAAGGTCGCCGGCGAACTGGGCACGCGCGTGGTCGCCGATTCCGGCTGGCACGTCTACTCCAACATGGAGCAGATCCTGGAGAAGCGCACCATCACCAGCGAGGGCTGCCCCTTCACCTGCCCCTACTACAAAGGGCCGGAACCGCGGTATTATAAGGGCATGTTGCCGCAAACCGACGACCTGGTCGCCCGCGCCATCAACATCAGCATCGGCGTCTCCGATGGCGGTCTCGGCTCTGCGTTCGGCGTCACGATGAACGACGGCTTCCCCGAAGTGGACGCCCGCGCCGAACAGTTCCGCGCTGCCGCCGAAAAATACCTGTAGCAATCCAGACCTGACAGGTTTTCGGAAACCTGTCAGGTCTTGAAAGCCCTCGGAGCCTGTTTTATGCCTCACACCATTCGTATCGGCCTCAGCGCCGTTGCCAGCCCGCTGGAAGTCGGCGCAGGCGACGCCCCCGCCCTTGTGGAGCGCCTGCACATGGCCCTCGCGGGGTCAGGCATCGCCGTGGAGTTCATCGTCGCCTCGCCCACGCTGGACCCGGCCTCCGCCGCCGCCAACGGGCGGCTTTTCTACGACGCGCGGGTAGACGTGGTCTGCGTGATCGCCGCATCCTGGTTCGAGGACTATCTGGTGCTCGACCTGTTGGAAGAGTGCGACGTGCCTGCGATCCTCTGGGCGCGCCCCGGCATGGAGACCGGCGCGCTTTGTGGAATGCAGCAGTTGGGCTTCATGCTCAAACAGTTGGAGAAGCCCTACTGCTTCCTGTTCGCGGAACCCGAAGAGAAGGTGCAGGCCGAACGCGCGCTCGACTTCGCGCGCGCCGCCGCGCTGCGCCGCCTGTTGCGCCGCGCCCGCATCGGTTACCTGGGCCACCGCGTCGAGGGCATGACCGAGACCACGCCGCACGAGTTGGCGCTGAAGAAGTTCTTCGGCCCGCGCGTCGTCGGCATGGATATGCACATCTTCCTCGAACGCGCCGCCGCCGTGCCGCCGCCGGCCGCCGCCGATCAGTGGGACGCCCTCGCGCCCCGCGTCGGCCAGGTCACGGCCACGCGCGAAGCGGGCATCACCGCCATGCAAACCTACGTCGCCCTGAGGGAAATGATCGTGGAAGCCGACTTGACGGCGGTCGCCGTCGGATGTTATCCTCATCTCATGGGCAAGGTCTGCCTGCCCATCTCGCTTCTGGCCGATCAGGGCATCCCTGTGGCCTGTGAAGGCGACGTCAATGGCGCGTTGGGCATGATCATCCTCAATTTCCTGACGGGCGGCCCGGTGCACAACACCGACCTGCTCGACCCGGTGCCCGCCGATAACGCCATTGTCTACTCGCATTGCGGCAACGGCAGCTTCACGCTGGCCGCCGACAAGGCCGATATCACGCTCGGCCCCGTGCGGCTGATGCACAACGGCGTCTGCGCGCTCTTCCCGGCCCGCCCCGGCCGCGTCACCATGCTCGACATCGTGCCTACCCTCAGCAGCTACCGCATGGCGACCACCGTCGGTGAGGCTCTGCCAACCGACATGGTCTTTCCCGGCAACCCGTTGCGCGTCCAATACAAATCCAGCTACCGCGACATTCTCGCCTGGATTGCCGAAGAAGGTCTCGGCCATCACTGGATGGGCGGCTACGGCGACGTGCGTCGCCCGCTCAATGATTTCGCCAAAATGATCGGCGTCGAGTTGCTTAACAAAGAATAATCACCCGGCAGAAACCGGGTTTCCGGCTTCGCCGAAGAAACCCGGTTTCTCGCTCAACAACTTATCTCGCAAGGAGAACATCTCAATGGAAAAGTATGGCTATCGTTTCTCGTTCGGCCCCTGGAACATCAGCGAGGGCGGCGACCCCTTCGGCCCCGATGTGCGCGAACCCATTGACTTCGCCGACAAACTGCCCATCTACAAGGACCTCGGCTTCGACGCCGTCCAGTTCCACGATGATGACGCCGTGCCCAACCTCGACGGCCTGAGCGTCGCGGAATTACGCGCAAGGGCTAAAGCCGTTAAGCAGCAACTCGACGACTACGGCCTCGTCGCCGAATTCGTCGCCCCGCGCCTCTGGTTCGACCCGCGCACCATTGACGGCGGCTACACATCGAACGACGCCGCCAACCGCGCCTACGCCGTCGAGCGCACCAAGAAATGCGCTGACATCGCCAACGAGCTCGGCTGCGACCTGATCGTGCTCTGGTTGGCGCGCGAAGGCACCTACATCCGCGAGTCCAAGAACCCGGTCAAATCGGCGCACTTCATCCTCGACGCCGTCAACGCGATCCTCGCCTACGATCCTAGGATCCGCGTCGCGGTCGAGCCGAAACCCAACGAGCCGATGGACCACGCCTACATCCCGACGATGGGCCATGCGCTGGCCCTCGGCCTGCTCAGCGACGACCCGGCGCGCTGCGGCGTGCTGATGGAATCGGCCCACTCCGTCCTCGTCGGCCTCGACCCGTCCGACGAAATCGGCTTTGCGCTGGCCTTCGACAAGCTGCTGAGCGTCCACCTCAACGACCAGAACGGCCTGAAGTTCGACCAGGACAAATCGTTCGGCTCCGTGGATCTGCGCCGCGCCTTCAACCAGGTGCGCGTCCTCGACCAGAATCACTTCTGGGATAAGGGCATGATCGGCCTCGACGTAAAGGCTATGCGCACCCAGCCCGCGGAACTGGCGACCAAACACCTGAGCAACAGCCTCCAGATGTTCCTGCGCCTGCTCGAAGTCTCACGCTCCCTCGACAACGCCCAGGTTGACGCCCTGATCGCCGCCCGCGATTACGAAGAACTCGACTGGCTGATCCTCAGCCACCTGATGGGAAAATAAACAGATGAATTCACGCGAGCGCATGCTCACCGCCATCAGCGGCGGCGCGCCCGACTATGTTCCGCTCACCTTCTGGTGCTTCGGGTTCCCCGCGCCGCCCGGGCTTGGCTGGCAGCGGGACGGCCACGACGTACCCTTCTGGTACACTGGCCGGCTCGAACACCTGCACACCTTCCCCACGCCCTGGTCCTTCCACGATGACGACTTCGCGCGCGTCCTTGCCTGGAAGAGCCTCGGCGTGGACGACGTGATCGAGGTGTCTGTTCCGTGGAGCGTGGACCCGTCGGTGACGACCCGCGACGGCCATGACGCCCCTGCCGGCGGCGAAGAATACGCCGTCCTCTGGCGCGAGTATGACACGCCCGCCGGAACCCTGCGCCACGCCGTCCGCGACACCGCAGAGGATATGGAACCGGGCTGGGTGATCCAACCTCGCAACGTCCCGCTGATTGAAGATTTCAACATCCCGCGCGCCATCAAACACGCCGTCGCCGGGCCAGACGATCTGCCCAAAGTGCGCTACCTGCTGGCCGACCCCAACGTCGAGCTGCTCGCGAATTACCGGGATCGCATGAAGCAGGTGCGCGCCTTTGCCGACCGCGAAGGCGTCCTCGTGCAAGGCTGGAGCGGCTTCGGCATGGACTTGGTCGCCTGGCTCATGGGCGTCGAACCCGCCGTCATGGCCGCCATGACGCAACCTGACTTCTTCCAGGAAGTGATTGACATCGTCGCCGATTTCGACCGGCGGCGCACCGAAATCCTGCTCGACGTGGGCGGCGTGGATGTGGTCGCCCAGCGCGGCTGGTACAGTTCCACCGACTTCTGGTCGCCCCGCCTCTTCAAACGCTACCTGCAACCCATCCTCGCCAACCTGGCCGGCATGGCGCACTCCGCGGGGGTAAAGTTCGCCTACACCATGACGATGGGCGCGGCCACGATGGCTGACTCCCTCATTGACGCCAAAGTAGACCTGCTCTACTACGTAGACCCGGTGCAAGACACCACGAACCTGGCGCAGGTCAAAGAGCGCTTCCAGGGCAAGGTGGCCCTGGCCGGCGGCGTCAACAGCGCCATCACGCTCGGTTCAGGCACGCCCGGGCAAATCCGTGAGGCCGTTCGCGGCGCAATGAGCACGCTCGGCCCCGACGGCTTCGTCCTTGCGCCCGTGGACGCCATCTTCCCCGATACGCCCTGGGAAAACGTGCAGGCCATGATTGAGGCATGGAAGGAGGTTCGTTGACACACGATAACTCCATCGTTTTACCGACATACACTCAAGGGAGGGAAAATTCTAATGGACACGCCCACTAACAAACGTTATTCCAGACGCTCGTTCCTCAAGCTGGCCGGCTCCGGTCTGGCCTTCGTCAGCGCCGGCGCCTTCATCCAGGGCTGCGCCGCGCCTGCCGCCGTTCCCGCTGCCCCGGCCGCCCCGGCGGATGCCGAAGCGGCTGCTGAAGCGCCTACCGTCGAGGAACCGATCGCCGAAGCGCCCGCCCAGGCCGCCACAACCCTCAAGATGTGGTGGTGGGGCGAGCAGGAAGCCCCCGGCCTCGAGAAGTGGCTCAAGGCCAGCGCGGAGATGTACAAGGAAAAATCCGGCAACACCGTGGAGATGACCCTGCAAGACAACGCGTCCGTCATCCCCGAATTCCAGACCGCTTCCGCCGCCAAGAACGCCCCCGACATCCAGTTCCTCTGGAATGGCATTTATCACATGGAAAGCGTCTGGCTCGACTATCTGGAGCCGCTGGACGATCTGATCCCGACCGATGTGCTAAAGAACTCCGGCGCGACTGCGCTCAGCGTCTTCGCCGGCAAGCAGTACCGCATCGGCTGGTACAGCGCCGCGCCCTGCTGGCTCTACAACAAAGAGATGTTCGCCGATGCCGGTCTCAACCCCGAAGCCCCGCCCACGGAGTGGGATGAGCTGCTCAAGGCATGTGAGGCTCTCAAGGCCACAGGCTACACACCGATCACCGGCGGGCTGAAAGACGGCCCCTGGGGCGAATGGTACATGGGTCATGGCCTCACCCCCAACCTCGACACGGCGGCCGATGCCGTCAACCTTTTCATCGGCGAACTTGACTGGCGCGAGCCGCGCTACTACGACCACTGGACCAAACTCGATGAAATCTGGCGGGCCGGCGTCATCAACGACGATATGCTCTCCATTGACCTCTACCCCGGCATTGACCTCTTCGGCAGTGGCAAGGGCGCGATGACCGCCGTCGTCGTGCCGCTCATCGGCAAACAGGTCGAAACGCTCGGCATGGAGAAAGTCGGTGCGATGGTCTTCCCGGTCAGCGGCGCGGGCGCAATGAACAACCTCCCCATCGCCGACTCACAGGGTCTCGGCATCTCCTCGCAAAGCGCAAGCAAGCAGGTCGCCGCCGATTTCCTGACCTTCCTCCATGACCCCGAGCGCGTCAACGCCCTCTATAACGAAGTGCGCGCCCTGCCCACCGATACCTCATGGGACGGCGCAACCCAGATCAAGGATGAGCCGTTCAAAACGGTGTGGCAGACCTGGGTCGCCAACAAGGACGCCGTGCCCTACATCGCCAACCTGATGCCCGTCCTCTTCTGGACCGACGCGATGTTCGTCAACTCGCAGAAGATCATTGGCGGCGAGTACAACGGCACGCAAGCCGGCGAAAACGCCTACGCCGTCACGCAGAAGTGGAAAGAACAGAACCCCGATATGGTCGAGAACTACAAGGCCTGGGCCGCCGACCTCGCGAAAGTGTAAATGACCCTGTTCGTCCCCGTCTGAAGAGACGGGGACGAACCTATCCCATACCCCGGATTGGATGCCCATGCTTCGCACCCACCGTTTAACGCCATTTCTTTTTCTCGCCCCCATGCTGGCGCTGCTGACCTTCGTCTTCGGCTATTCGCTGGTCAAAATCTTCGACTTCAGCATGCGGCGCATCCGCGGCGCGACCGGCCCGTTCATCGGCTTCGAGAATTACCGGCAAGTGTTCAAGGATGACGTCTTTCACCTGGCGCTGAAGCACAACGCACTGCTCCTGTTGGCCGTGCCTATCCTGGTGATCCTCTCGATCCTCATCGCCGTGTTGCTACATGAACAGGTACGCGGCTGGCGCTTCTATCGCACGCTCTACTTTGCGCCCTACATCTTCGCCATCCCCGTCATCGGCATCGTCTTCAGCAACATGCTCTCGCTCAACGGCGCCGTGAACCAACTACTGCGCGGCATCGGGCTAGATCGTTTGGCGCTCGACTGGCTGGGCAGCAGCAATCTGGCGCTCTGGACGCTGATGTTCGTCATCATCTGGCGCGAGTTGGGCTTCGGCATCGTGTTATACCTGGCGCGCCTGCTCAGCCTCAACGAAGAATTAGAGGATGCGGGGAAAATTGACGGGGCCAATTGGGGCCAACGCCTGTGGTACATCACCCTGCCCCAGCTTAAAGACGTCACCGAATTCTATGTGGTCATCAACATCATCACCATGCTGGCGTGGGTCTTCCCGTTCGTCTATGTCATCACGCGCGGTGGACCGGGCAACGCGACACAGGTCATGGAGCTTTACATCTATAACTTCGCGTTCCGCAATTCGCTCCCCGGCATGGCTTCCGCGGTCGCCGTCGTGCTGTTCCTGATCACCCTCATATTTATCATCCCGCTCTTCACCCTGCGCCAACGGACCGAGGGAGGGGAGGCGTCATGACCACCGAAACGCCCGTTTCCGTAGTACTTGAGACCCCGGCCCCAAAAGAAGGCCGCCGCATAGACTGGTTCGACATCGTCAAGCAACTCTTTCTAATCTTCTTTGCCCTGCTGATCCTCTTCCCCGGCTATTTCCTGCTCATCACACCTTTCAAAACGCAAACAAACTATTCGGCGGACAAGCTGGGGCTGCCCAGCCCCTTCTACTTCGAGAACTTCACCACCGCGTTGCGCGGCGGGCGGTTCTTCCTCTGGTTCGGCAACAGCCTGATTATGGTGGTGGGCGCGGTGTTGCTCTCGACCGTCGTCGCGGCGCTCGCCGCGTTCGCCTTCTCGCGGATGCGTTTCCGCGCCCAAACGCCGCTGCTCGCCATCATCACCGCGCTGATGGTCATCCCGCCCGTTGTGATGATCATTCCGCTCTTCATCTTCTTCAGCCGGATGGACATGAGCGGCTCATATGCGTCGGCCATCCTGGTCTATGCCGGGCTGATCACGCCGTTCGCCGTCTACATGCTCACCAACTTCTTCCGCACCATCCCGCATGAGATCGTGGAATCGGCGCTGATTGACGGCGCAACCTCACTCGGCATTCTGATGAAGATTCTCGTCCCGCTCTCGGCCCCGGCGCTTGTCACCCTCGTCGTCGTCAACTCGCTCTGGGTGTGGAGCGACCTGCTGATCGCGCTCGTCTTGCTGCCTACCGACGAGAAGCGCACCCTGATGGTCGGCATCACCGTCTTCGGCTCGCGCTACAACTCCGACGTGCCCGTTGCCATGGCCGGCATGATCATGGCCAGCCTGCCGATGCTCCTGCTCTACATCTTCGGCCAGAAATACTTCACCCGCGGCCTAGTCGCCGGCGCGCTCAAAGGCTGACCGCCGGTTCGTAGCGCGCTCGTCAGAGCGCCCGCATCCGATTGTTCTTCGCATTGTGCTCGACCTCGGCCAGGCCAAGCGCCTCCATCAAGGGCGGCACATACATCCCAAACCGGCCGCGCAGCCCTTTCTTCAGGCCATACCAGCCGCCGACGGGGTTGTCCGGCGACCGGCCCCACGCTTCCACCGTGCCGGGCGCGGCCGGCTTCTGCTCATCGGCGCTCCCCAGCGGCATCCAATCGCCCTGCGCCTTGAGCATCGCGTGCAGGTCCTCGATGCACCTCGCGTCGTATAGGAGGACCGTCTTGCCCACCGTACACACAAGCACCGGCGCGCCGTCCCGCTCCTCCACGTGCATCGTATATTCCGACGTTCTTGGCGGCGTCTTCAACACCCACGGGTTGTCCTTGGTGCGATCCAGTGTTGCCATTGATCTCTCCCTGATTCTCAAGCAGCCGGCAGCGATAGTTGCCAGGACACGCCATAGCGGTCGTTGATCCAGGCATACTTTCGCGCAAAGGGGTAAACGTCCAGCGGCATCAACACTTGCCCGCCTTCCGCGAGCGCCGCGAAAAGCGCCGCGATCTCGCCCTCCGTGGCGCAGGTCACATGCAATGACATGGCCGGCGTGAATGTGAAGTCGTGTACCGGCGCGCTGTCTATGCACATGAAGTCTTGCCCGTTGAGCGCAAACACGGCGTGGCGCACCGTTCCCGCGGCGCCCTCTTCGCCCTCGCCATAGCGTGAAATGCTCACAATCTCCGAATCGGGGAAGAGCGAGATATACAGGCGCATGGCCTCCTCGGCCTGCCCCACGAACATCAGAAACGTGGTGATCTGTTGCATCGCTGATCTCCTCACTTCCGCGCCAACTACGCCAATGGGCGATAAAGCTCCGTGCGCCAGTCCGCCGGGTCGTCGCTTGTCTCCGGGCCAACTGCGTACACTTCCCACAGGTCCGGTCTCTCGGCGTGTCCCTGCGCGGCGATCCACGTCTCAAACTCGCCCCACGCATCCGGCAACCCATCGAAGACCCCGTGGTAGACCGTTCGCGCCGCCGTCACAGCGGGCAGTTCGCCCGGCTGAACGCGGCCCGTGGGCGTGACCGGCGCCGTCACGGGCGCGCCGATCTCGAAATCAAAAACCTCGGGGTCCATGCACAGGTGATGCGTATACCACGGCCCCGCCGGCCCGATGCCTTGCCCGGCAATCGCGGCCATCAGTTCCTCATAGCCCGGTCCCATCGCTTCTTGAATCTGATCGCGCGGTATCGTCACCCGAATCACCGCCGTTTGTACGGCGCTAGTCTGCGTAATTTGTGGTTGCTCAATCATTTTCTCACCCTATGACATCCTCGCGACAACGTCCTCAAGCTGATCGGTCGCCTTGCCCCACCCTTCATAGAATCCCATGCGTTCGTGCTGCTCACGATCAGCGACCGTCCAGTGACGCGCTCGCGCCGTGTACAGGGTATCGCCAGCCGCATCCTCGAAGGTCAGGGTCACTGTCATGAACGGTTTCTCCGCCGGAACCCAGGCCTCTGTGTAGGCATCCGTGAAGACGAGCCGTTCATTCTCGACCACTTCCAGGTAAACGCCATGATTCGGGAATTCATTGCCATCGAGATCCCGCATCACGAACAGACTCGACCCACCCGGTCGCACGTCCGTCTCGACCACCGGCGTCGTCCAGGGCCGGGGGGTGAACCACTGCTTGAGCAACTCCGGTTCGGTCCAGGCTCGGAACACCTTCTCGCGCGGCGCATGGATCAGGCGCGTCAACACCAACTCGCGATCTTTATTAGCATCAGCGTGATATTCGCTAGACACAGTTATCCTCCCTCGTTAACATGTCACCCACCGGCAATCGCGCCCAGGATGACGAACGGCTCCGCGCCCGACGCGACGGCGTCCGGCAGGAGCGCATCGGGCGGCTCATGGGATAGGTCTTGCTTGCAGGCGAAAAAGCGCAGGAACGCCCGGCGCTTGCCCGTCGCATGGTCGCGCACCGTCCCGCGCAGCGTCGGGTAAGCCGCTTCCAGCGCATCGAGTACGGCGCGCTGCGTCACGGGAGCCTCCACGTCGAGCATCACCTCACCGTTAACCCCCGCCAAGTTACGCAAATGATGCGGCAGCACGACGCGGATCATGGCAGCGTCTGCACCTCTACCGACATCACTGACGGCAAGTCATGCACGATGGCCGTCCAGTGGTCGCCGGAATCCGCGGAGGCATACACCTGCCCGCCGGTCGTCCCGAAATACACGCCGCACTCCTCCAGCGTGTCCACGGTCATCGCGTCGCGCAGCACATTCACGTAGCAATCGCTCTGCGGCAACCCGTTCGTCAGCGCCTCCCATTCATTCCCGCCCGTCCGGCTGCGATAGACGCGCAACTTCCCTTCCGGCGGAAAATGCTCAGAATCGCTCTTGATCGGCACCACGTACACGGTGTTCGGATCGTGCGCGTGGACGTGGATCGGGAACCCGAAGTCGCTCGGCAGGTTGCCGCTGACCTCGTACCACGAATCGCCCGCGTTATCGCTCCGCATCACATCCCAGTGCTTCTGCATGTACAGCGTGTTCGGCTGCGCCGGGTGCTGCGCGATCCGATGGACGCAATGCCCCGTCTCCGCCTCCCCATCAGGGATGTAGTCCGACTTCAGCCCCCGGTTGATCGGCTGCCACGTCTCGCCGCCGTCATCCGTGCGGAACGCCCCCGCCGCCGAAATCGCGATGAACATCCGGTTGGGGTTCACCGGGTCGAGCAAGATCGTGTGCAGGCACAGCCCGCCCGCGCCCGGCTGCCACGACGCGCCCGATTGATGCTCGCGCAACCCGGAAAGCTCGCGCCAGGTCATCCCACCGTCGTTCGAACGGAACAGCGCCGCGTCCTCCACCCCCGCATACACCGTGTCGGGGTCGGTCAGCGACGGTTCCAGATGCCACACCCGCTTGAACTCCCACGGATGCTGCGTCCCGTCGTACCATTGATGCGTGCCCGGTACACCGTCATAGGCGAACTCGTTACCCACGGTCGTCCACGTGGCCCCGCCATCGTCCGAGCGGTGGATCACTTGCCCGAACCAATCGCTCGACTGCGACGCATACAACCGATTGGGGTTTGCGGGCGACCCCTTGAGATGGTAAATCTCCCACCCGGCAAAGTGCGGCCCGCTCACGTCCCACTTCTCGCGCTTGCCGTCTGCTGTCAAAATAAACGCGCCCTTGCGCGTCCCCACCAACACCCGTACACTGCTCATCGCTTATCCCTCCACATCACATGTCTCTTGCCAGCAGGCCATCGAGCCTTGCGGCCCAATGTGAGTGACAGTATAGAACACATATTCTAGTTCGTCAAATCCAGTGAACAACCGCTGAACGTACGCCACACAATAACATAAAGACCCTGAGCCGCCAAGCGAGTATCCTTAGTCGCCTCGACCCGTGGCCTACATCCCATACATTCAGAAAATTTGACATCACGATTATACTGAAGTAGTATTACATCCAGTATTAAGTAATACTAACTATCAGGAGTACAGCCATGAATGAACGTCAATACACCTCGACGATGACCAGCAAAGGACAGGTTACCATTCCGGTCGCCATTCGCCGGATGCTAAAACTTGAGCCGAACGCAACCGTTGCCTTTGAAGTTAAAGGCGATGAAGTTCGTATCAAACCGGCGCGGCTGTCGCTCGAAGCGATTTACGGTGCGGTGAAACCATTGACCACCCCTGAAGACTTCGAACGCATCGAACAGATCGCCAACGAAGAACGTGCCGTGCGATTCTTGGAGAAAGACGAATAATACGCCATGCAATTCATTGACGCCAACGTTTTTATCCGCTTTTTGACGCGCGACGATCCAACCAGGGCAGACCGGGTCAACGCATTGCTGGAACAAGCTCAGGATGGCAAAATAACCCTTTACACCAGCGAATCAGTGATTGGGGAGTTGGTATTCGTTCTTTCATCACCACGCCTGTATGGGTTAAGCCGCGAAGCAGTGCGCGACCTGATTGCGCCATTGTTGAAATTGAAAGGGTTGCGCTTGCCTGATCGCGAGACAGTCCTCAAGGCTCTCGATCTCTACACGTCAACAACAATTGATTTCGTTGACGCACTGGCCGTGGCCCAAATGGAGGCACTGGGCATCGAAGAGATTTATAGCTATGATCGCCACTTTGACGCAATCAGCGCGGTAACACGGATTGAACCGTAACCATACACCTGAGCGGGACGATTCTTGAATTGCGAAACGAATCACTTGTTCCGTAGTGGGAAAGTTGGTCAGTTGCTGGAACCCATGAACCACGGACAAATTCTCGAGACCCGGTATCTCGCAAAGCAGCAAGGTTGCACTTGAGAATCCAGTATTTCATCGGTTTCGGTTCCAGACTTGCCTTTCGCCAAGCTCACCTAGCGAAGGACAATGCAGTTCACACGTATCTCATGCTGATTATGCACGTGCGAACCCTCCACCGACTTCATGAGTCCCGACACTGACTCGATGAAGGTATCCGGATCATACACAACGAAAATCAGGTTTTCACAGAAGGGATCTTGCTTGTATTCGCCAATATCATCGTGTAGTTCAGACTTAATCGATTTACCGTGAGCTTTGTTGCGCACTCGCTTGGCCTCAATAACTAGCCGGAGTTTGCGAGAACGGAAATCCTGAATTACATACTGGCGGGTATAACCAGCAACAGGCTGCTCAGGAATCAGATCAGGGACAGCAGGCCTCAGCATGAAGTAAAGCAGATCCTGAAGTTTGGCTTCGTCAGCAAGGTCCAGAATAGCTAGGCCGCGCCGATTGAGTGAATACCCGGCGCAATCCGGGAATGATGCTTGCAGAAAGCCTATAACGTCCTCTACCGCCTGGAATTCAACAATCGCCCCTGAATTGCCCCTCCCATCGGATATATCTCGCGCCAGCACTTTTCCAGACAATGCAGTATCTGACGTTCCAAGATTCATGCCTAGTACACCTCGGCTGAATTCAGCCTTGGGTTAGGCTTCCAGGGCCTTGCCCTTATAAGTCCACTTGAAGGGCTTGGCCATGGCGCGGTTGAAGTACTCGATGAAGGCCAGCACTTTGGCTTTCAGATGTTCTCGGGAGGTGAAGCTGCCGCGCTTGAGTAGCTTGCGGACCAAAATGCTCAGCCAGATCTCGACCTGATTCATCCAAGAGCCGTGCTTGGGTGTATCGTGAAAGCCGATCCGGTGGGCCGGATCGGCTAAGAAAGCCGCCCGTGTTGCCATCGACTCCCAAATGCCGCTTTCGCCTTTACGGCCCAAGTCGCATGTGACATCGGATTCTTGGGCCACGTAGCGCACTAACGTCTCGGACTGGTGCGTGTTCAGGTTATCCACGACGAAGTGCCACTTCTTGGCCGTGGGGTCAGCGGCGACTGTTTGGCAGATGTGCTCGGCAAAGTCGGCTTCCGTGCGCGTCGGGCCGCATAAGGGCGTCACCACCTGGCCCGTCGCGACGTCAAAGTTGATCATGAACGACGCGTGCCGTGCCGAATGTACTCGAACTCCCGGCGCTCGCCCTTGCCGGGGGTTAGCGGCAGCCCTGGATGTTTGTGCTCCAGCGCCGGCCGCCGGTCCATCACGCTGGCCTCGTGTTGAGCGACCTTTGCACCTGCGGGGAGGCGGCGCGTGGGCGCTGCGCTGTGCTATAATTTCATCGGAGCCTTCCGGGAAAGGTACGCGTGCGCTTTTTGAGTCCTCATGAATGAACTAACCCTGCTGGTGGAGATCGCAGTGGCGCTGGTAGCTGCCTTTTTTGGCGGTCTCATCGCCCGCCGTCTCGGGCTGCCCACCATCGTCGGCTACCTGCTGGCGGGCATCGCGATTGGCCCCTTCACGCCCGGCTTCGTGGGCGACACGGAGACGATCAGCCAACTCGCCGAATTGGGCGTGATCTTCCTCATGTTCGGCGTCGGCCTCGAGTTCTCCATCGCGGACCTCTGGAAGGTACGCGACATCGCTCCCGCCGCGCTCCTGCGCATGGCAGCCATCGCCGCGCTGGGCTATGCGCTCGGCCGCTGGTGGGGCTGGACCCAACCCTCCGCCCTGCTCCTCGGTCTGGCCCTCTCCGGGGCCAGCACAATCGTCCTGATGCGCGGGCTGATGGATAACTCGCTACTCAACACCCGGCACGGTCAGGCCGCCGTCGGCTGGAGCGTATCGGAAGACCTGGCGACGGTGTTGATCCTGGTGGCGCTGCCAACCCTGGCGCAGGCAGCCAACGGGATAGACTGGCGGGCCGTAGGGGTCACGTTGGGCAAAGCCGCCGCATTTGCGGTCATCGTGGCGCTGATCGGCACGCGGCTAATCCCCTGGGTGCTGCACGTGATCGCCCGCACCCGCTCGCGCGAGCTGTTCATCCTGGCGGTGCTCGTAGTCTCACTCGGAACGGCGCTTGCGGCGGCCGAGCTCTTCGGAGTATCGCTGGCGTTGGGCGCATTCGTCGCCGGCGTCGTCGTGAGCGAGTCGCCGCTCAGTCGGCAGGCGGCGGCCGATATCGTGCCGTTACGAGAGGCGTTCGCCGTCCTCTTTTTCGTCTCAATCGGGATGCTGGTCAACCCGGCCGACCTGCTGCAAAACATCGGAGAACTGCTGGTGCTGCTGGCGCTCGTGGTCGCCGGCAAGGCGGCGCTGACCCTCCTGCTGAGTTTCACCTATCGGCGTCCGGCCTACACGACGCTTGTGCTGGCCGCCGGCACGAGTCAGGTCAGCGAATTCGCCTTCATCCTGGGGCAAGCAGGGCTCGCCCTGATGCTGCTGGAGCGGGGGCAATACACTCTGATCCTGGCGGTGACGCTGCTCGCCATCACCATCAACCCACTCCTGTATCGCTTGATCCCGCACGCCGAGCGCAGCTCGCGGCGTTTCCCCGCCCTGTGGCAGCGGGCCGACCGTCACGGCCCTGCGCCGGCGCTGCCCGAGGAGGCGCTGAGCGACCATATCGTCATCGTTGGCTACGGTCGCGTGGGCCAGCACATCGTTGATGTGGCCAAGTCACTGGGTATCCCTCATCTGGTGATCGAATCCAACTTCGAGCGGGTCGGACAGCTAAACCGGCGCGGCACGACCACCCTGTACGGAGATGCCGCCAATTCGGAAGTGCTGCCGCATTCGAGACTGGAGCGAGCACGCGCGTTGGTGGTCACCGTCCCCGACGAGGCGACCGCCGAGATGGTCGTAGCGGCGGCGCATGACCTGGCCCCCGACCTGCCGATCATCGTCCGCGCGGCGACGACAGACGGGGTGACGCGATTGTCGAAGCTAGGCGCGCACGATGTGATCCACCCGGAGCTGGAAGGCGGACTGGAGATCGTCCGCCACACGCTGCTACAACTGGGGTTCCCGCTGCGCGAGGTGTTCGAGTACACAGACGCTGTGCGGCAAGATCATTACGATGCGCAAGTCAACTCCCCGGAGGAGCACCGGCTGTTGCACGACCTGATGCGCGCGGCGCGCGGCATCGAGGTCATTTGGTTCGAGCTGAGCCCGGACAACCTGATCGTGGGGCAGTCGTTGGCCGAGGCAAACCTGCGGGCGCGGACCGGGGCCTCTGTGGTAGCGATCCTGCGAGGGCGTGAGCTGATGGCGAACCCCAAGTCGCAAACCGTCTTCCTCGCCGGCGACCGCATCGGGCTGATCGGGGAAGACGCGCAGATTGAGGCGGCTAGCGCCCTTCTGGTCCCGGCGGCCGGAGAGGCGTAGCCGCTGCTGCAACACGCGCTCATCCACGCGGGCGTCAGCCGAGCTTCGCGACAATCGCGGCGATCCGCCGCTCACGCGTCTCCTGCGCTTTGGCCGACTCCACCTGGCGCACCGCTTCCTTCCGCAGCGTGTACGATTGCGCCTCGAACGCCTCCGTCGCGCCCGCTTGGGCCAGCGCCGCAGCGAGATCGGCGGGAACCTCCACCGTGCGCGGCGCGAGGTCGAGTTCCAGCGTCACTTCCACCGGGTCGCCCGCCTTGACGCCCGCCGCCGTCCGATTCTCCGCGCTCAACGGCAGCATGAAGACATCGCCGTAAGCGGCCACCGTGCTGCGATAGGTGTAGCCGTTCAAGCTCACCGTCACTTTGGGACGCTTCCCTGAGTTCAACTCGGCAATCACCTCAGGCGGCACGGGGAGTCCCGTCGCATTCATCCCCTCTTCCTGTCTCACGACTGTGTTGAATGTCGGCATATTTCACGTCCTTTCTGCTACCGATCTCACGCCGCGCCGAATCTGCTGGTTGACCGCGCCCGCGCCTTCTCTGCCTCGACCTCGCGATCCTTCGGCGCGGCCGCTGTCTCCAGCGCAGCGAGCAGCGCGCCCGACGCTCTGGCGATCTCATCCACCGCCTGCTCGAACGCCGCCTGATTCACCGCCGACGGCGCGCTGAATCCGCTGATCTTCCGCACATATTGCAAAGCCGCCGCCCGGATCTCGTCATCCGTGGCCGGCGGCTCGAAGTTATAGAGCGTCTTGATGTTTCTGCACATTGCATCTTGCTTCCTTGTCTACCCATCTACTTCTTCCCGTGTCTACTTGTCTTCTTCAACGTCCCATCGGGATTGTAAGCCCGCCATTCCCCGATCTTATGGCCGTTCACATACTCGCCTTCATCCATCAGCGCCCCGTTGGAATGATAGCGCCGCCATACGCCCACACGCTTGCCGTCATCGAACGCGCCCGTCTGCATCAGCTCCCCGTTCTCGCGATGCCAGATCCACGCGCCCGTCATCTGATCGTTCGCATAGTTCCCAGCGGCCTTCACCGTCCCATTGAGCAGGTAATACTTCCACTCGCCGGTCTTCTCACCTTCCGCATACTGCCCGGTGCAAGCCGGCGCGCCGTTCTTGAAGCGCTCTTCAAATGAGCCATGCTTCAACCGCCCATCGGCATCATACTTGCCGTCATCCATTTTCACGAGCGCCTATCCTTTCCACCTGCACAACTCGAAGCGTGCTCACCTTTATAGAACACATATTCTACACTGTCAAGTGTGAATCCATCCAATCTCCAAAACAAAACCCCTCTCCTTGCGGAAGAGGGGCCGTCCGGGGGTTAGGGTGAGGGCCTGGCGTCTACGCAACCGCCAGTGGCGGCCCGAGCAACTCCATCCCATGCGCGCGCCACAACGCCGGGTCTTGCGGCGGCATGGCGTTCGCCTTCGTCGTCTCGCGGAAAAACGCTTCCATCTGCCCCGCCGGGGAAAACGCGATGATGATCTTGCCCACCCCGTCACCCACATACGCCCAAACATGAGGCACATTACGCGGCGCAAGCACCGCATCGCCCGGCGTCAACCGGTAGGTCACATCGCCCACCACCACCATAAATTCGCCCTCGACGCAGCGGAACCACTCCTCCTGCGCCAGGTGCAGATGCCGCGCCGGCCCGCCTTTCGCCAGCATTGTCTGCTCGATCACGAACAAGTTGCCGCCGGTGTCTTCGGGCGCAACCTTGAAACGCAGCGTCGTGATACCCATACCACGCTGCTCATCGTAACGATCTTCGCCCACAGGGACGAAGACAGCCTGACCAGAAGATGTCATTTTTGTTCTCTCGCCGATACCTCAAGATTTTTGGTGAGGTGCAGGACGAGTGCATCGTCCAGTCGCACCTGCTGGCCTTCGATCACAAACGCATCATCATACGTCAGCGGCTGCGCGTCCGGCACGTAGCCCCGCAGCACATACATCCGCTGCGCCGCGGCATAGCCCGGATGCAGCCCGAAGCCGATCCCGATGACGGGCGACCGCGCCGCGACCAATCTCTCCGCCGCGGCCATCAGCCGGGTCGAGACCCCACGCCGCCGTGAAGCGGGAACCACGTTCAGATCCTGGATTTCCGGGATGTACCCGTCGCGGAAAGGCGGGTAGTCCGGTCGCCACACCACCTTGAGATAGCCGTGCAGTTGCTCGCCCGTGCGCGCCACCAGCACCACCATCTCGCCACGCGCCTGCGCCTCGCAGCACGCGTCGAAATAGCCATCCGGCTTCGCCCACGCCAACCGCGCGAACTCCGCCGCCAGCCAACCCACCCGGTCACCCGTCAGCGTCTCGACGGTTTCGCATTCTTGTCGCACCAATGCTTCAATCCTCAGACGTTCGCCCACCGTTCAACAGCCCTGACTTTCGAGGCCCATTTGCAGCTCCTCGATCGCTTCCCGATGCCGGGCAATCTCCGCCTTGATCTCCTCCGAGTCCATCTCCTGCATATCGGGCGTGCCGATATACACTTCTAACTCCTGACGCAAGTGTCTGATCGCCGCATTATGCTTCGCAATTTCTTCGCGCAACTTGGCGCAAATGTCAGGACTCATCAGGTTACCTCCCTTTGCATGATCGCCGGTGAAAAGGCGCGCCACTCACACCGCCACCGGCGCGGGAATGTGCGGGTATGGGTCATAGCCCGACAGTGTGAAGTCATCATACTGGAAATCGAAGATGGACTTGACCGCGGGGTTGAGCGTCATCGTCGGCAATGGGCGCGGCGTCCGGGTGAGTTGCAACTCCGCCTGCTCCAGGTGATTGAGGTACAGGTGCGCGTCGCCGGAGGTATGCACGAACTCGCCCGGCGCAAGGTCGCACGCCTGCGCCATCATTTGCGTCAGCAGCGCATACGACGCGATGTTGAACGGCAGCCCTATGAACACGTCCACCGAACGCTGATAGAGCTGGCACGACAGCTTGCCGTCCGCCACGTAGAACTGGAACAACACGTGACACGGCGGCAGCGCCATCTGCTCGATCTCGCCCACGTTCCACGCACTCACGATCAGCCGCCGCGAATCCGGCGTCCGCTTGATCTGATCGACCACCTGCGTGATCTGATCCACCGTCGCGCCGCCGGCCCCGCGCCACGACCGCCACTGCGCGCCATACACCGGCCCCAGGTTGCCCTCTGCGTCCGCCCACTCATCCCAAATCCGCACGCCATGCTCGCGCAGATAGCCCACGTTGGTGTCGCCCTGCAAGAACCACAGCAGCTCATAGATGATGGACTTCACGTGCAATTTCTTCGTAGTCAGCAGCGGGAATCCCTCGGCCAGGTCGAACCGCATCTGGTGGCCGAACACCGACCGCGTCCCCGTCCCGGTGCGATCCGTCTTCACCGTACCCTCATCCAGAATCCGCCGCATCAAATCAAGATACTGTCGCAAAACCCATCTCCCTTAAACACCCTCGTGCAACGCAGCCACAACCCGCCATTCGTGCAATCCGTGCCGGTCAGTCCCTCACCCCAATCCTCTCCCGGCGGGCGAGGGAGTCGCACATCACCATCCGTGTACGGATCCGTGTTAGCCCACCATCCGTGTCAGCCCGCCCGTATATCCACGATCTCCACTTCCTGACCCTCCAGCGCGGCCCGCAGCGCCTCAGGCTCCACGTCGTTCACCTTGAACATCACCCGACGCTCATCCTCATCCTCGCCGGAATAGGTCGCCAGGCTGATGATGTTCCCGCCCAGCCCGGCAATCGCCTGCGTCAACCGGGCCAACACGCCCTTACCCTCGTGCGCCTCCAGCGTCACCCGGATGCCCGGCGTGCGCCCGCCCAACATCACCAGCAACACCTTGAAGATGTCCGTTTCCGTGGTGATCCCGATCAGATTGCCCGCGTCATCCACCACCGGCAGCCCGCCGATCTTGTTATCGGCCATGATGCGCGCGGCTCCCTCCAGCGGCATGTCGGCCGTCACCGTAATCACCGGGCTGGACATCACCTGTTTGATCTTGAGCTTCGCCAACAGGTAATGCAGTTCATGCACGCTGAGCGAAGTCGCCGGCGAGGGCGCGGCGTGCAACAAGTCATGATCTGAGACGATGCCCACCATTTTCCCCGACGCATTCACCACGGGCAGGCGGCGCACGCTATGCTCGCGCATCAGGTGCAGCCCTTCATCAATCCCATCATCTACGCGAATTGTCACCGGATTGCGGGTCATGAATTCACCGACAAGCATAACATTCCTCCTGAGAAACGGACATGCGACGGCGCCCCAACCTGCAAGAGGTTGGAGCGCCCTTGACGCTACGCTGATTCAGACGGTTTTGGCAATGTGGCCGCACGTATACGCGATGACCAGCAAGATATAGAACGCTGCCACGAAGGAGATCACCCAGGCGGCGATCCAGCCGAGACACGGGATGACCGACAGCACCCCGGAGAGGAGCCCGACGATCACGCTGGCGACAACGGCCGCCAAGACAGCCATCACCAACTTGCCCATGTTGGCCTTGACAATATCCCAGATTTTGCCGAACTGGAACGCGGCGCCGAAATCCCCATCATGTACGGCGAAGTTCGTAAACGCGCCCAGCATCCAGAACAGGATGAACGCCCCCACCACCAGGCTTAACAGACCGCCCAGGCAAGCCGTTCCGGCGGCCAGAACGCCGAACCCATTCCCATCATTGCCCATACTGCTCAACAGGGCCGCCGGTGCGCCTGTCACCAGTCCGATAATCCAGACCGGAATCGAGTAGATCATCCCGATGATGAACAGCTTCAGGCCATCCACCCACATGTCGCCGAAGCCTTTCCATTCCGGCAGCACAGGCTTAGCGTCGCCGCGCACATTGTTGACCACCCGCAGACCATACCCGGCAATCACGAAGTTGAGAATCGGGATGATGCCGAGCAAGCCGCCCAGCAACATCTTCATGACCCAATCCGGGTCCTGGAACATGTAGGTGAGGTTGTCGCCGAACGAGTAGTCGTCGCTGTGAGTGTACATGCTCTCACTCACAGTCGGCAGGTTGTCTCCCGTGATTTCCGGGAGGTCTTCGCCGTTGAATTCGGGAAGATCATTGCTGCTTGACATGATAATGCTCCTTCCAGATGAGACTGACGTTTAGAACAATGCGCTGCCAATCGCCGCGCCGGTAATGCCTAACACCCCGGCCACCGCGCCCGCCACTGCCGAGAAAACGATCATGACAACGGTCGCGATCACCATCGTGAATAGGGCGTTGGTGTTATCCTGATCCAACGACTCGCGGATGGCGATGAACCCCGTCGCCAGGGAGAGCACCCACGCCACCAGCCCAACCAGCCAGCCGGCGCAGGGAATGAACGTGAAGACGTTGAGCAACTGCGGCGCATACGCGAATCCCAGCGCGCGTTGCACCTCACCCAGGTCGCCCTGCCCCTTGAAGAATTGCGTGCCGGCCCAGTGGGCGACGAACGACCAGATAAAGTAGCCGGCCAGCGCCACGAAGAAGGCCACCAATAGCCCCACAAAGGCCCCCAGAATATGGCCGTGAAACAACCCGCTCAAAAATGCGCCGATCGCCCCGATAGCGGCAGTCAGCCCCACCACGGCCAGCGCTTCCTGCTGGTAACTCGGATCGGCCTCGACCTCGTTATAGAACGAGGCGTCCAGCGTGATCGCCCGTATCACGCCACTCACCATGCGACTCGTATCCATCATGCCTCCTCCGGTTGATGTTCGCCCGGCCTGACAAAACCGGTTCTCTACACCCTATACGCATGATCGCGCCAAAAGGTCGCACCATCCCATGACTCACGGCGGAGTGCGCACGCCACGAGATGGCGTCAGATGCGCACGGGCGCAACGAAGATGCACGCAATGTAGATCGCCCTACCCACCCCGCTTGCCCGACTTCTTCGGCGGCGGATAGCCCAGCCGTCGCAACTCCTCGTCGTTCGAGCGCCATTTGGGCCGCACCTTCACCCACAACTCCAGATAAACCCGCGTCCCCAGCAGCGCCTCGATGCTCGCGCGCGCGGCCTGCCCCACGCGCTTCACCTTCTGCCCGTCCTTGCCCAGCACAATCGGCTTCTGCGACTCGCGCTCGACGAAGATCACCGCGGAAATGTAGGTCATATCTGCGGTGCGCTCCTTGAACTCGTTCACCATCACGGCTACCGAGTGCGGAACCTCATCGCCCAGTTGCAACAACAACTGCTCGCGAATCAACTCAGCCGCCATGAAGCGCACCTGCTGATCGGTCACCTGATCGGGAGGATAATAGCGCGGGCCCTCGGGCAGCGCCGTCACGACCTCATCCACCATCCGCTCCAGGTTATCCGCGCGCGTCGCCGAAATCACCACCGGCGTCGCGCCGGGGGCCAGCGCCTCGTACTCCTCCAGCACGTCCCGCGAAATCCCTTTGTCGCTCTTGTTCACCACCAGCACGCGCGGCAACTCCGTGTCCAGCCGTCCCAACAACGCGGCGACCTCCCGGTCGTCGTCGTTAGGCGGCGTCGAGCCATCCACCACCCACACCACCACGTCAGCGTCAGGCAGCGCGGTCGCAGCCGCCTCCACCATCGCCTCGCCCAGCCGGTGCTTCGGCTGATGCACCCCCGGCGTGTCCAGGAAGATGATCTGCGCGTCCGGGCGCGTCAGCACACCCAACAGCCGGTTACGCGTGGTCTGTGGCTTCGGCGAGACAATCGCCACCTTCTGCCCCAGCAGCCCGTTGATCAGCGTGGACTTCCCCACGTTCGGGCGGCCCACCACCGCCACGTAACCCGAACGGTGGCCGGGCGGCGTCTCCTCGAATTCAGGCAACTCCGGCGCTTCCTCGCCGAAGGCGACATTCTCATCCATATGCATAATCCTTTATTATCCTATCCGGAAACTCGTAGTTTAGGGCCTTGTGCCCGTCGCGAACGCCCACAAGGGGCTAGGCTACGGTATTCTCGGATAGATTCTTATTCTTCTGAAACCGCCAGGTGGAACGGGTTGAAATCCGTGTCCACATCATAATAATCCACATTCTCGCGCCGTTTGAAGAAATCCACCACCCGATACGTGACCGGGGTAAACAGCACTTCGATGCCCACCTTGAAAATGTAGTTGCTCACGATCAACGTCAAGGCCAGGCTCCACGGAAACACGCCCAGCGCCGTCGCGATCAGCACGAACAGCACGGTGTCCACCAGCTCACCCACCAGCGTCGAGCCAATGGTACGCGTCCACAAGTATCGCCCCTGCGTCCACACCTTCATGCGCGCCAAGATGTACGAGTTGCTGAACTCGCCCGCGAAATAAGCAACCAGGCTGGCGATGACGATGCCGCCCGTGATCACGCCGCCCAACACGGCAACGTATGCACCTTGTCCCGTCGCCGCCTCCCACGTCGCCTCGCCGGGCAGCCGCCCCACCACCCACAGCGTCCCCGACATCAACAGCGCCATCGCGAACCCCACCCAGATCACGCGCCGCCCTCGCGCATACCCATAGACCTCGGTGAGGATATCGCCAAAAATATAGCTGATGGGAAATAGCAACGTTCCTGCATCGAACGCCAGCGGCAGATGCAGCACCGGCAGCATCACGCCCCAACTCACAATCTTGGCCGATGACGCGATATTGCTCACCAGCAGCACCGTCACAAACAGCGCCATGATGAGATCGTAATACCGATACCCCGCCCTCCTCGTCTCCGTCACCCCTCACCCATCGTTCGTAGTGCGCTCGTCAGAGCGCCCGTTCGTAGCGCGCACTCCCGTGCGCTATCTGCTTCGTAGCCCCGCCGCCGCCGCAGGGTCCACCTCCCCCGCATATTCCACGAAATTCTCCGCGAACATCCCCGCCAATCGCCGCGCCTGCGCGTCATAGACCGCTCCGTCCGGCCACGTCCCCCGCGGGTCAAGAATCTCATCCGGTACACCTGGACACGTCGTCGGGTAGTGCAGCCCAAAGAATGGCTCTACGACCATCGGCGTATCATCCAGCGCACCTTCCAGCGCCGCGCGAATGAGCGCCCGCGTGTGCGCCAGCTCCATCCGTCGCCCCACCCCATATGGCCCCCCGGTCCACCCCGTGTTCACCAGCCACACACGTACACGATGTTCCGCCATCCGCGCCTTGAGCATCGCGGCGTACACCGAGGGATGCATCGGCAGGAATGGCTCGCCGAAACATGCGCTGAAGGTCGCCTGCGGCTCGATCACGCCGCGCTCTGTGCCCGCCAGTTTGGCCGTGTACCCGGAAATGAAGTGATACATCGCCTGCTCCGGCGTCAGCAGGCTGATCGGCGGCAGCACGCCGAACGCATCCGCCGTCAGGAAGAAGATGTTACGCGGGTGTCCCGCCAGCCCGCCAGGTGCAATATTGGGGATATACTCGATGGGATACGAGCCGCGCGTATTTTCCGTGATCGCGTCGGAGTCCAGGTCGAGCGCGCCCGTCTCCGCGTCCATCACGACGTTCTCCAACAGCGTCCCTGCCATCTGCGTCGTCGCGTAAATATCCGGCTCACGCGCCGGATTGAGGCGAATCAGCTTGGCGTAGCAGCCGCCCTCGAAGTTGAAGACGCCCGCGCCGCTCCAGCCGTGCTCGTCATCGCCCACCAACCGCCGCGTCGGATCGGCCGAAAGCGTGGTCTTGCCCGTGCCCGACAACCCGAAATAGAGCGCCGCATCGCCCGCCGCGCCCACATTCGCTGCGCAGTGCATCGGAAACACGCCCCGCTTCGCCATGACGTAGTTCAGTACGGTGAAAACGGCCTTCTTGATCTCGCCCGCGTAGCCCGTGCCACCGATCAGGATCAGCCCGCGACCGAAGTGGATGACCACGAACACCTCGGAGCGCACGCCGTCCGCCGCGGGGTCGGCGCGCAGGCCCGGCGCGTGGAGCACGGTGAAATCCGGCTTGAAGTCGTCCGTTGCCTCGCATTGAATGAACATGTTGCGGGCGAACAACGCCGCGGCGGCCCACCCGCTGATCACGCGGATGCCGATCCGATAGGCGCGGTCGGCCCCTGCGCAGGCGTCCGTCACAAAACGATCACGCGCGCCCAGGTGCGCGCGTGTCTTCTCCAAAAGCCGGTCAAAAGCCGCTTCATCCAGCGGCTGATTCACCTTGCCATACCAGATGTCACCGCCCGTGGACGGCTCGCGAACGATGTATTTATCTTTCGGAGAACGGCCCGTATACGGCACAGTGATCACCGCCAGCGCGCCGTGCGCCGTCAGCCGCCCCTCACCCCGGGCGACCGCTTCCTCAATCAACGCGCCGGCGGGCAAATTATGAAATGTCTCGCCCGCTTGCGTCGGGTCGGTGATGAACATATCGGTTCGTCCCTCCACGCCATTGTGAAGCGCGATTTCCCACGTCTCAAGAAACCTGGTTTGTGGCACAAACCGGGTTTCTGATCTCGTCCCTGCCTACTTCGGCAGCGCATCCATCGTCCCACGAATCAACTCTGCGGAGCGATTCATCGCCGTCTGCTCCGCGTCGTTCAACTCCAACTCGATGATCCGCTCGACCCCGGCCTGCCCCAGCACCACCGGCACGCCGAAACAGATGTCCTCCAGCCCATACTCGCCCTGCAAATACACCGACGCGGGCATGATCTGATGCGCGTTCCCGATGATCGCGTGGGCCATCCGGCACGCCGACGCGCCCGGCGCGTAATACGCACTGCCCGTCTTCAGGTAGCGCACGATCTCCGCCCCGCCGTCGCGGGTGCGCGCCACAATCCCATCAATCTGTTCGAGCGACATGAAGTATTCCAGCGGGATGCCCGCGATGCTCGAGTAGCGCACCAGCGGCACCATCTCATCGCCGTGCCCGCCTAGCACCGTGGTCACGATGTTCTCCGGGCTGATCCCCGTCTCCATCGCGATGAACGTCCGCATCCGGCCGCCATCCAGCACCCCGGCCTGCCCGATCACGCGCTCGCGCGGGAAGCCGCTCAACTGATATGCCAGATAGGTCATCGTGTCCAGCGGGTTGGTCATCATCAGCAGGATGCAGTTGGGCGAGTAATGCACCACGTCCTTGATCACGTCCGACACGATCTTGGCGTTAATCTGCACCAGGTCTTCACGCGTCATGCCGGGCTTGCGCGCGACGCCCGCCGTCACGATCACAATGCTCGAATCCGCGGTCTTGGAGATGTCGTCCGTCCCGATGGCATCCACCGAGTGACCGGCGATCGGCCCGGCCTGGATCAGATCCAACACCTTGCCCTGCGCCAGCCCCTCTACCACGTCCACCAGCACGACCTGGCAGCCCCCCGAAATCATCGCCCAGTGTGCGATGGTCGAGCCGACGAAACCCGCGCCAATAATACTGACCTTTGCCATGAGAACTCTCCTTCTGATGAATGTGGATAACGGACGTCACCCTGAGCAGACTGTAAAATTGGTTTTTGTCATTATGATACCCCCGCGGGGGGGGCCAACACAAATGGGGCCACCCCCGGGGGGGGGAAAAAAAAGGGTGAAAACAACAAAAAA
>JBBQRS010000064.1:0-28210 GCA_038214535.1 Anaerolineae bacterium | reverse complement strand
ACCGATGGAATCAGGGGGCGTGGCGGAACACGTCGTGCTCTATTTCTACCTGTGGCCCAGCGCGGCGCGCAACGCGGGCGACGGCATGGTGCTGGTCAAGCTCACCGCGCCGGTCTACGGCAGCGTGGACGAAACGCTCGACCTGGAAAAAGGGTTCTTCCGCAACCTCTTCACCGCCGCGAATGGGTAGAGCCTGACAATATACCTGGACTGGAGACTTTAGCCGGTTTCTTTCGAGGCGACTAGAAAAGGGTAGTTTACCGGCTAAAGCCTCCAGTCCATCCACATTGTAAATGAGACTGTCGCGCCGCACGCTTGCCGCGGCGGGGCGCGTGTGCTAAAATGACTTCGATAAGCGGTTAAACAACTACAGGAGGCGTTCTCTGGACGGTTCAGAACTGGCGCATCGCATTACGGATATCGTTGAAGAGCATCAGGCCAACAACATCTCGCTGCTCGATCTGCGCGACATCACCCCCGTGGCCGATTACTTCGTGATTTGCAGCGTGGATTCGGAGCGGCAGGCGCGGTCATTGCTGGAAATTCTGGTGCAAGAACTGAAGGACGAGAAAGAGCGGCCACTCTCCACCGAGGGCGAGGCTGCCTCAGGCTGGCTGCTCGCGGATTACAACACGGTCGTCGTCCACATCTTCACGCGCGACGCGCGCGCCTTCTATCGCCTGGACGAGTTGTGGGGTTCAGCCCCGGTGGTCGTGCGCATCCCATAACGTCGCAATAGAACAACAGTAAGGCCGGAACCGAGGTGGGTTCCGGCCTGTTTTTTCTGTGTGTTCCGTGTCTTCCGTGGTCAGTGAATTCTTATTCGAAAATCCACGGATCTATGCTGCGCGCATAGTCCACGGTCTCGTCCTCGCCGAACCACAGCCCGATCTCGAACGCCGCGGTATCCGGGCCATCCGAGCCGTGTACCAGGTTGCGCCCCATCTCCAGCCCCAGGTCGGCGCGGATCGTGCCCGCCGCCGCCTTGGTCGGATTGGTCGCGCCCATCGTGGCGCGCGCCGCCTCGACGGCGTTCGTGCCTTCCAACACCATCGCCACCACCGGGCCGCTGGTGATGTAGCGGATCAACCCCTCAAAGAACGGCTTCCCCACGTGTACTTCATAGTGTTTATGCGCGAACTCCGGCGTCAGATGCACCATCTTGATGCCGACGATCTTCAGGCCGCGGCGCTCGAAGCGCTGGATGATCTCCCCAACCAACCCGCGCTGCACGGCGTCGGGCTTGAGCATGACAAAAGTACGTTCCACGAAGTCCCTCCAGATGTGTTGACGAATGCTTCACCGAGTATATCATGGCGTCCGAACGGTTCCAAAAGCGGGCCTTTTGGCGCGTTGCACAGTCATGCCGATTACTGCCGGGCGTGCGATCCTGATGGTATAATGGGGCCAGGCGAGTGAACAGGGTGAGGTGTATTTCTATGAACACCGTGCGCATCGTTGCGGATTCGGGGTGTGATATATCGCCTGAGCTGGCGGCGCGTTTCGACATCACGCTGGTTCCGGTGTACGTCAGTTTCGGCAGCGAGATGATCTCCAGCGACCGGCTGACGCAGGACGAATTCTGGGCACGCGTGACGCGTTCCGGCGTTGCGCCCGGCACAGCCGCCCCCGCTCCCGGCGCGTTCATGGAAACTTTCCGGGGACTGGTGAATGCCGGGTACGACGTGGTCTGCCTGACGCTCACGGCGAAACACAGCAGCACCTTCGACGCCGCGTGGGTTGCCGCGCAGGAGTTCGGCGAGCGCGTGCGCGTCGTGGATTCCGGCTCGTTCTCGCTGGGTATGGGGTTGCAAGTGCTGCGCGCCGCCCAGGACGCCCTGGCGGGTCACAGCGCCGACGCCATCCAGCGCGCGCTCGAAAGCCTCCGCGAGCGCACATCCATCCTGTTCGTCCTGGACACGTTGGAATGGGCGCGGCGGGGCGGCCGGCTGGAACGGTTGATGCCGCTGGTAGATCGCGCCGCGCGCACGCTGCACGTCAAGCCCATTTTCGAACTCACCAACAGCGAGTTCAAGCTTGTCGGCATCGTGCGTTCGTCAAAGAGCGCGTTTCAGCGCATGGAAGACGAAATCCGGTCGCGGATGCCCGTGGAAACACTGGCAGCAGCCTACACTCGCACCCGAGATCTTGCAGGAGAACTGGTCAATCATCTGGGCGCGCTGGGCGTGCAATCACCGGATGAAATCATGTTGATCGAGGCCGGACCGGCTTTTGCCGCGCACGCCGGTCCGGGAGCAGTCGGTGCAGCCTTTATTCGATCTTGAAGGAGAAGAGTAACGCAATGACGCGTGTCGCGCTTCTTTCGGACATTCACGGCAATCTCATGGCCCTCGACGCGGTGCTGGCCGACATCGCATCACGTGGGCCGTTCGATCAAGTCATCGTGGCCGGCGATCTGGTGTGGTCCGGCCCCTGGCCCGCGGAGGTGGTGGATCGCGTCCAGGCGCTGGGCGCGACGGTCATCCAGGGCAACACCGACGCCTTCTTCGCCCGCACGCCTGAGGACACGCCCTTCGGCAAGCAGCAAGCCCGGTTCGGCGAGCATCTCGCCTGGATGCAAGAGCGGCTGGGTGAAGCCCGGAGCAATTATCTTGCCAACCTGCCATTCTCGCATCGCGTTTCGTCCGCGTCCGGCCATGACCTGTTGGTCGTCCACGCCAACCCATCCGACCAAGAGCACGATTTGCGCCGCACCCTGACGGACGCCGAGCTAGATGCGCTGTTGCTGGTCGTAGATGGACGCGAACCCGACTGGCAAGTTCTGGCGTTCGGTCACATCCACACGCCCTATCAGCGGGTCTGGCGCAATCGCCTGCTGGTGGACGTGGCGAGCGCTGGGCTGCCCATGGACGGCGATCCGCGCGCGGCCTATGCCACTCTGACCTGGGATGGTCGTCGCTGGCAGGCGGAACATCACCGGGTCGCGTATTCCGTGCCCGAAGTGATCCACGAGATGCTCTATGGCGGGCTGCCCCGCGGCAAACATTTCGCCGAGCGCCTGAAGCTGTGCGGTTATCCGGCCCCGGCCCCACAAGCCGCGTTCGTGTTGGGCTGAGCGACTTCCAGCGTTTCTCTATGACGAAGACCCGCAAGGCCGCGTGCTTGCTCTTCCTGACCGCGGTCATCCTTGTGGCCTGCGCTTCTGCGGCGACGCCTCTGCCGCCAGCCTCACCCACGGCAACGGTTGCGCCGACTGCAACCGTGCAGCCGACCGCGACAACCGCGCCCACGCAGCCGCCCGCCACAAGCACACCCGTCACTGCCCTGCCGTGGTGGAACGACACCGTGTTCTACGAGGCGTTCGTCCGTTCCTTTGCCGACTCTACCACCGGGCCGCTCACCAACGACGGGATCGGTGACCTGCAAGGCCTGATCGAGCGACTGGATTACCTCAACGACGGCGACCCAAACACCGATGCCGATCTGGGCATCACCGGCATCTGGCTGATGCCCGTCGCGCAGTCGCCCAGCTATCACGGTTATGACGTGACCGATTACTACACGATTAACGCGGACTACGGGACGAACGAAGACTTCAAACGGCTGATCGAGGAGGCGCACGCGCGCGGCATCGAGGTCATCGTTGACCTGGTGCTCAATCACACCTCCAGCGAACACCCCTGGTTCCAACAGGCCGCCGATAAGAACTCTCCGTACCACGACTGGTACATCTGGTCCGACGAAGACCCCGGCACGAAGGGGCCGTGGGGGCAAAACGTATGGCATCCCCTGGGCGACCGGTGGTATTACGGCATCTTCTCGGAAGGGATGCCCGATCTGAACTACAACAATCCCGCCGTCACGGAAGAAATGCTCAATGTCACGCGCTACTGGCTGGAAGAGATGGGCGTAGACGGCTTCCGGCTGGATGCGATCCGCCACCTGTACGAGGACGGCGCGGTGTTGGAAAATGCGCCGCAGACCTTCACCTGGCTGAGCGACTTCTATGATGCATACAAATCGGTGAAGCCGGACGCGTTCGCCGTAGGCGAGGTGTGGACCAACACGGAGACGGCGGCGAAGTACGTCGGCCAAAAGGTAGATGCGGTCTTCGAGTTCGACCTGGCGACTTCCATCATTTCATCCATCAACAATCGTGACCGCAGCGCCCTGGCCGGGGCGCTGAACACGGCACAGGAAAGCTTCCCGCCCGGCCAGTATGCGCCGTTCCTCACCAACCACGACCAGAACCGCGTGATGTCGCAACTGGCGTACAAGACCGACCGCGCAAAGCTGGCGGCAACGATCCTGCTGACCTTGCCCGGCGTCCCCTTCATCTATTACGGTGAAGAGATCGGCATGACGGGCCAGAAGCCCGATGAGAAGATTCGCACGCCCATGCAGTGGACGGCGGGCGCTAACGCCGGCTTCTCGGATGCGACCCCCTGGCAACCGCTCAATCCCGGCTATGAGACGGTCAACGTCGAGGTCGAGAGCGCCGATCCCGATTCGCTGCTTTCGCTCTACCGGACGCTGATCGGGCTGCGCAACGAGCACTCGGCCTTGCGCCAGGGTACGTGGATTCCGGTCGAGGCCGACAACCGGCGGGTCTATGCGTTCCTGCGCCAGACGCCCGATGAGACGCTGCTGGCATTGTTCAACCTTAACGACAAGCCGGAGAGCGAATATGTCTTGAGTCTGACGGCAGGCAGCTTGCCTGCCGTAGCCGAAGTCACCGAGTTGCTGCACGGCGTAGAAGTGGCCGCGCCGGCCCTGGTGGATGGCGCGGGCCAATTCAGCGATTATCGCCCCATCGAGACGCTTGCGCCGCGCACCGGCTACATCATCCGGTTCACGCCGTGAGTTTTATATTTCCAAACTTGTCTCACTCGAGGCGCTGACCCATGGACTCCCTCTTCCCGTTTCACCCGCGCACGGTGCATTTCCCCATCGCGTTGACGTTGGTCGGTGTGGCCTTCATCATCCTGAGCGCCATCTTAGCGCGCCGGGGAGACGAGCGCGCCGCGAAGTGGTTGCAATATGGCCGCGTGACGCTGCTGCTGGGTTGGCTGGGGGTGTTAGTCTCCATCGCGACCGGCCTGATTGACCAATCGCGCGCCGGTGGTGACGCCGCAGTCGTCAGCACGATCAACCTGCACATCACCACCGGCATCGCGCTGGTAATCACGTTGGGGCTGGCGCTCTACTGGCCGCTGCGCGACCGGCAGGTCTTCTCACGGCATCGCTGGGCTTACGTCGGGCTGCTGATTTTGGTCGCCGCGCTGGTCCTGGTCGAAAGCTGGCTGGGCGGCCAGTTGGTCTTTCATCTCGGTGTAGGCGTCAGCGCGCCGTGATGCTGTGGTATCATAAAGAAAACAGATAGGATAACGGATGACAACGAAATGGTACACCAAAACCGGCGACGACGGCTACACGGGCATCCTCGGCCGCGAGCGCGTGCCGAAGTACTCGGCGCGCCCCGAGTCATATGGCACGGTAGATGAAGCTTCCGCGTTCCTCGGGCTGGCGCGCGCCCAATCCAAAGACTCGCGCATCGCGGCGCTCTTGCTGGCGATCCAGCGCGACCTCTACGGTATGATGTCCGACCTGGCGACGGTTCCCGAAACAGCAACGCGCCCCCCCTGGCTTTCTGAAGAGCGGCTGCCCTGGCTCGAACAAATGCTGGATGAACTGGGGAACGAAGTGGAACTTCCGCGCGCCTTCATCATCCCCGGCGACAGCGTCGCGGGCGCGACGCTGGATGTTGCGCGCACAGTGGTGCGCCGGGCCGAGCGCCGGGTCACCCGCCTGACCCACGACGGCGAATTGCGCGACGACACGGCCATGCGCTACCTGAACCGGTTATCGTCCCTCTTGTTCGTCATGGGGCGTATCGAAGACAAAGCCGCAGGCGTGACATCATTCACGCTTGCTTCAGAGAAGGACGGAGGGTAGACATGCTACTTGGCGCGCACATGTCCGCGGCCGGCGGGGTCAGCAAGGCGCTCGAACGGGCGCAATCCATTGATATCAATACAACGCAAATCTTCACCAAGAATCAGAATCGTTGGGAACAAAAACCCACACCGCCCGAAGAGATCGAACGCTGGTTCGAGGTGCAGGGCGAGACGGGCATCGAGGTCGTGATCTCGCATTCCGCCTATCTGATCAACCTGGGATCGCCGGATGATGCGCTCTGGCAGCGTTCGATCAACGCCATGGCCGATGAAATCGTGCGCGCCGATGCCCTGAAACTGGTCGGCGTCGTGTTGCATCCGGGCGGGCACATGGGCAAGGGCGAGGAAGCGGGCATCGCGCGCATCGTGGCCGGGTTGGATGAAGTACACGCCATGACGCCGGACCACAAAACCCTGACCCTCCTGGAAACGACCGCCGGGCAGGGGACGCACCTGGGCTATCGGTTCGAGCAACTGCGCGCCATGATGGACGGCGTCAAAGAGCCGGAGAGGATCGGCTTTTGCGTGGATACGTGCCACATCTTCGCCGCCGGTTACGACATCCGCACGCCGGAAACCTACGCGGCGACGATGGATGAGTTCGACCGCGTGGTCGGCCTCGAGCGGATCAAGGGCTTCCACTTCAACGACAGCAAGAAGGACCTCGGCTCGCGCGTTGATCGGCATGACGGCATCGGGTCGGGCTTTCTGGGTCTGGCTCCCTTCGGCTTCATCCTCAACGATTCCCGTTTCGCCGGCGTGCCGATGATCCTGGAGACGCCAAAGAGCGAGGACATGCACGAGGACGTGGAAAATCTCACCCTCTTGCGTGGCCTGATCGAACCGACATAAACGAATCGCGCCCGCGGAGTGCGCATCCTCAGCTGCGCATCTCTGTTGCGCCGTTGCGCAGCTGAGGATGCGCACTCCGCGAAGATGTTTAAATTTCAAAGGCCTCGACAGCGTTGATGCTGCCGGGGCCTTTTTGAGTTGAATCAATCAGCCGCTACCGCACTCGGAAGGCGGCCTTTGTGCTTGGAATCAACGCGAGGATCAACACCGCGGCGTTGACGATGAGCTGGAGCGCCACCGAGCTGAAAGTAGATCGCCCCAGGATTGCCAGGAACAGGAATACCAGATTAATCACCGCCATCACCACGACGAACAGCCAGCCGGATGGGTTGAGGTTCCAGATCCACGCGGCCACAACAAAGTAAATGACCCCGACGATGGCCGACATGATCGCCGCGAACCACCGGGCGCTGGGCAGAACAAAACTCAGGTCGCCCAGTATAGTGGTTATCGTGATGGGCAGCCACCCCATGTAGCGAGCGGCGTCGAGCAAGGCCAGGATGCCCGCGATTACGGCCAGCGCGGCCAGGATCATGACCGCCAGCGTACGTTGGGGTGCAGGCGGGACAGATGGTTTGTACGTCATGACAATCCTCCACAAGAAAAGATCAAGCGACGAATCTCGCTTAATTGCCCACATTACACCAAATTTGCGAGTTTGACAAGACCCAAAAGTGCGCTATTTGTCCTTCATATGTCGTCCGACGCAGCGCAGATTATGGCGTGACGAATCCGAGCGTTTCAAGGACGCTCGCCACGCTAACGGCCGCGCCGCCGAGAATCACGGTCACCGAACCGACGGCAATCACAGTCACCAGGGTATAAATCAACGGTAACACGACGACCTTCCAGCCTTTCGCCTCATGCGCGACGGCGGCGGCGGTCCATACGCCGACAATCATCAGGAGATGAACGATTAAATTGACCACAGGCGCAAGCGGCTTGTAAAGCGCCAGTGGCAGCAAAATGGCCGGGCTCTGCGCGAACCCCATCGCGCGCGTCGTTTTTGCGAACGAACCCTTGCGCGTGAGCAACAACCCTGCGCCATAAATTGCCACGGTGGCCAATAAGAAGCTGCCCCTGAAGAGTGCCAGCAACATCGAACCCAGCACCCCGACCAACAGGGCCGGGCCGGTCATCAGCGGGTCCTTCACGACACCCTGGAATGCCTCACGGTCGGGAATCATGCAGCGGAACACGTGCTCCGACCACGTGCGCACCATCGTCAGCCCGGTCCACAGGTTAGCCCACATCCAGTCCACCGATTTCGGCTCCGGCGCGACCGGCCCCGGCGGCGGGATGGGCGACCCACGAAATTCATTTAGAACAGGAAAGACGTCAATCGCGTTGCGAGTTTCCACCATCGGCAAATCCGGCGGATGAAAGATGAACGCGTCCGTTTGTTCGCCGCCCATGCCGCCGTGACTGCCGATCAACTCTTCCAGCGCTGCCACCGTGCCGTCGGGGTACACCGTGCTGATGAGCATCAGGTCTCCCGCGTGGGGAAAGTCCATCACGCGGCGCGTCTGCCAGGCGCGCGTTTCGACGGTGGAGGCGCCATATCCCTGCGCCGGCGCGTACATCAGCAGCGGGTCATCACCTGTGACCTCACCCGTATGCAGATTGCGCTCGCCGGTCTTCCCCAGCGCAACCGGCGTTCCATCGTCCAGATAGCCGCACACCAGCCCGATCCCTTCGTGCTGCACGAGCACATCCACCGTGCCGGGGCAAGCCGCGTTGAGTTCGTTCAGCGTGATCTTGCGCGGGAAGAGATCGAAGTAGACCTGGGCCAGATTGCCGCTGCCATAGGCTGTGACGTTGGCCGGTTTCAAAGAGGCAGCGACGCGCGCCTTTTCCGCCGCGGTGGTGCGATCGAAGAGCTTGTTGCCCTGTTTGGCGATTTGCTGCGCGGCGCGGCCACGCCCCTCTGATTTCTGGGCGTTATGCAACTCAACCTCTGCCGATGCCAGCACGATCGCGCCCGTATCGCCGCCGATCGCAGACGTGACCGTCATGCCCGCCGGCAACTGCTGTTCGATAAAATCCTTGATGGTTACACCATAGCGCTGTAAGAAGGTCGGCCCGAACGATTGGCCGTGATCCGACAGGAGAATGAGATCATAATACCCCCGCGCCTTCTCTTTGATCGTGCTGCGCACGCGCGCAATGGCCTTATCATAGCGGGCCAAGTCGTTGAAGGCATCGCTGGTCCATGGCCCCGAATGGTGCGCGACTTCATCATAACCCGGCCACGTGACGTAGATGGATGGCGAGCCGCGCACGATATCCATCATGGCGAAGCTCACTCCGAAGTCGCGCAAAAAGACGGAGGTCGCCGCGCGCGTAAACGGGTAGAAATGTTCCAATCGGTTGAGCCGCGGATAAACATTGTGAATGCGTTGCTGCCAACCCTCCCACAGCTCGACGACCACCATCCCCAACACGCGCACAATGGTATTGAGCAGGAACGAGGGGTTGAGCATCAACAAGTACACATCATCCGCCCGCAGCTTGGCTTCTTCTTTCTTAGGTGAGATCAAGTCGGCAGCGGTCATCAACGACTTGTAAGCGTCGCCGTTCAGCATATTGGAAACGCTGGAACCGCCGCGCATCAGGCCCAAACCCTGCGCATAGCGGGCATTAAGCTCGCCGGCGTCGCTGGCCGATACGATCAGTTTATCCTGCGTCTTGTCGTACCACCGATAGGCCGGGATGTCGTCGTTGTCGCCGAACATGATGCCCGCCTGACACGCGGACGTTTGCGAGGGAATGCCGCAATCCACCTTCGACAGCACATAGCCCTCTTCCTCAATCATCGCCTGTAACGTCGGCATACGCCCATCGGCAAGCGCCTTTTTCAGGTGGTGATAACTCAGGCCATCAATCTCCAGCATCACCAGCTTGCGACCCGGCTCGTCTGCCGCCGGAAACGGCGTTGCCGCCGCTTTGGCCTCGATACGCCTCCGGTAATAGGTGTCCTCATCCCCCAGGTTGAGCACGCTCGCGATCACCACGTTGACCAGAGTTGCGATGAAGCTGGCAAGGATTATAGTCAGGATGCCGCTCAGCTCGAAACCGGGCAGCAGCCAGGCCGCAATGGCGAGGGCGGCGGCATTCAGGAGAAATCCCACCCCGAAGAGCAGGAAGAACCCCAACGGGCGCGAAATCCATAACACAAGCGGGCGCAGCAGGAGGTTAATGAGGCCGATCAGCATGGCCGCCGCCGCGGCCTGTTGCAGCGGCGAACCCAACGACGTCGCCACGAAATTCATGTGCGACAGGATCAGCGCGCTGACGGTGAGCGCCGCTGCGTTGCCGATGATCGAAATAACCAGCCGGACCGTCCACTTCGCAAACCGCTCGATCGTATCGGTCATTGTATCCCCTTGATTATGCAGATTCGTCGAGTTGCGCGGCGAGTTGCGCCGGTTCGTTCACGGGCAGGCGGCAGGCGAAATTGCGACAGACGTACGCCGTCGGCAGCCCGCCGATCTGACCCCGGTCGGCCAGCAGCGGTACGGTCTCTGCAAGACTTGCGGCCGCTTCGCTCGAAGACGCGAGCGCCGTCACTGTATCCGGCAGGTAACGCGCCCGAATCTCCGCCAGCAATGCCTGCGTGCGCGCATCCGCCGGCTCTCCGATGATCACCACCTCGCGGCCGGGATGCAAGTAGAGATCGAGCGCCGCCAGCAAACGCCCAAACGCGCCGGGCTGTGCGCCCATTGCCTCGGCCAGCAGATGCATCACCTCGGTGGCTTCATCTACGTATTCGGTGCGACCCGCCAGCACGGCCAGCCGCAGCAGCAGTTCCGCCGTCAGCGAGTTGCCCGACGGCACGGCGCTGTCCACAAGGTCTTTCCGGCGCGCCACCAGTGCTTCGTGGTCGTTGCTCGTCTGGAAGAACGCCCCGCCTTCGGGGTCGTGAAACTGCGCCCGGATGGTCGCCGCCATTTGCAGCGCCGCTTCCAGCCAGCGCACGTCGAACGTCGCCTGATAGAGCGCAACCAGCCCCAGCCCGACCGCCGCATAGTCTTCAAGATAGGCGTGGAGCTTCGCCTGGCCGTCCTTGTAGGTGCGATGCAGACGCAGCAGGTCATCGTCACTCGCGGCGCGCATCCGCTCCAGCACGAAGGCCGCGGCCTGCTCCGCCGCAACCACGTAATCGGCGCGACCGAGGACCGCCCCTGCTTCAGCCAGCGCCTCGATCATCAGCCCGTTCCACTCCGCCAGCACCTTGTCGTCGCGGCCAGGATGCACACGCCCCTCGCGCGCGGCGAACAGCGCCTCTCGTCCACGGCGCAACGCGGCGTTCAATTCAACCTCTGAAATATTCGCCGCTGCGGCGACTTCACTTACCGGTTGCGCGACGTTCAGAATATTTGCGCCGGGGCCGCCCTCGCGGAAGTTACCGCGCTCCGTCACGCCGTAGTACGCCATGAACAAGCGCGCGTCTTCGGGCGTCAGCCGCGCCGTGATCTCGGCGCGCGTCCACAGGAAGAACTTGCCCTCTTCGCCTTCACTGTCCGCGTCCTGCGTGCTGCGGATGCCGCCCTCGGGGGAGACCATCTCGCGCAAGACGTAATCCAGCGTCTCCTCGACTACGCGCCGGTATTCGGGGTTCCCGGTGATCTGCCACGCGTGCAAGTAGACGCGCGCCAGTTGTGCGTTGTCGTAGAGCATCTTCTCGAAATGCGGCACGAGCCAGTGGTCGTCGGTGCTGTAGCGGTGGAACCCGCCGCCGAGATGGTCGTAGATGCCACCGCGCATCATCTTGTCGAGCGTCAGCGTCACCATATCCAGCACGCCCGGATCGCCCGTGCGCCGGTACATTTGCAGCAGGAAGTCCAGGTTCATCGGCTGCGGGAACTTCGGCGCGCCGCCGAAACCGCCTTCCACGCGGTCGTGGCTGCGCAACATGCCGCGGATCGCCCCTTCGAGGATCGTCCGCACGAGCGTCGCATCCTCCGGCGGTTGCACCTGCGCGCTCCGGGCCAGCGCGTCCGCCATCCGCTCGCCCGCGGATTCCAGTTCCTGACGCCGTTCGCGCCACGCTTCGGCGATGGCCTCCACTAACTGCGCAAAGCCCGGCATCCCATAGCGCGGCGTAGGCGGATAATAGGTCCCGCCATAGAATGGCTTACCGTCCGGGGTCAGGAACACGGTCATCGGCCAGCCGCCGTTGCCCGCCATCGCCTGCACCGCTTCCATGTAAATCGCGTCAATGTCGGGGCGCTCTTCGCGGTCCACCTTGATGTTGACGAACAGATCGTTCATCAAGGCCGCCGTCTCCGGGTCCTCGAACGATTCGTGCGCCATCACGTGACACCAGTGACACGCGGAGTAGCCGACGCTGAGCAGGATCGGTTTATCTTCGGCCTGCGCCCGCGCCAACGCCTCCGGCCCCCAGGGGTACCAGTCCACTGGATTATGGGCGTGCTGAAGGAGATAGGGGCTGGTCTCGTGGATCAGGCGGTTCGCCTGACCCGGTTGTGCTGATTCCGTCATGATTACAACATATCCTTTCGCTCCGACTATCCCTGCGGAGTGCGCATCTGGCGCACCTCGTGGCGTGCGCACTCCGCAAGGATAGTCGCGAGAGCTTCTCTGCACAATAAAAGGCCCCGGCAGTCATTGGCTGCCAGGGCGCATCAGATGACCGGCGATAGGAGCGGCCTTATTCCCCGTGCCCGTTGCGCCGGACGTGCGCCTCGCCTTGCAGGGCGCGCTGCTCCGGCGACCGGCCACGTCCCACAATATCTTTGGCGTAGGCGCTCAATATCTGCATTTGGGGTCGCGTGGCATAGAAACGCACCTCACGCGGGTCGCTTTCCGCGTCTTCGTCCATCACTTCCTGAATCACCAGCAGGACGCGATCGCGACCAGCGTCATAACCCAGCGCCATCGCGCCGGCGCGGAAAAGCGGATCAACCGGTTCGCGGACGCTCATCTTCACGTCATCGTAGGGTGCGCCCTTCTCCGACGCGACGCCGAACTCGTTTTGGAGATTCTCGATCATCTCATCAACGGCTTCGCTCAGGGCCAACACCTGCTCCTTTTCACAGAGCAGGGTCACGCGGTCCAGCCCGCGTTCGGCTTGTACGTAAAAGGTGCGCGCGCCGGTGGTACCTAGCGCGCCGGCAGTGATGTGACTGACTGGATCATATTCGACAATAGGACTCGCCATTCGTTGTGCTCCACAGGAGGGGTCAGATGGGGTTTAGGATAGCCCACGCCCTAGCCTTTGTCAAATGATTCGTCGGAATCGGGCGGCGCGTTCGGGCTTGCCAGCTTCCGTTCCAGCCGGGTCAGGCGATGCTTCAGGTCGTTCACGGCGTCGTCGCGCGCGAAGCCCGGCGGCAGGCCCTCGGCAATGTGCAGCGCCCAACCGGCCCAGCCGCGCGCAGCCTGCAAATCGAGCGTGCGCCATTCGTGATGCTTGGCAAGCTCGATGTACGGGGTCAGATCAGCGCCGGGGATACCGCCTACCCACTCTTCCCAGACCGCCGCCGCGTCATCGAAACGTCCCAGCCGCTTATAAAGGTATCCCAACTGGCGCAACGACGCCGCCCGGTCGTCATCTCCCGGCAGCGTCGCGTGGGCCGTGCGATAGGCTGCAATCCCCGCATCGGTCCACCCCAACGCGTCATAACACCGGGCAAGGCTCATGCACTCCAACGGGTGCAAACCGGCCAGCGTCTCCTCCAGCCGCTCCATCTGAAAGAGATGCGCCATCCGTGCACCCAGCAGCGCCATCGAAACAATGTCCTGCAAGTTATGATAAAAGACGCGCGCCAGCATATCGCTGCCATTCCCGGTGCGATAGTAATCGCGATAAATGCCCGGAATCATCCACCCCGGCACGTCATCTTCCGACCGTTGCAGCCCCAACACGTTCTGCTCCAGGCTGCTCAAGCTGCACGACTGCCAGCGCGCCCGCCAGATGCGCCGGGCCGCCGGCAACAGGTCCAGATGCGGTTGGCCCGCAAAATGCACCGGTCGGCGCGCCAGCACGAAGCGGTTGGTCACCAACGGCAAGTCAAACGAACGCCCGTTGAAGCTGACGAAGCCGGTCGTCTGCCCCAACATTTCCTCCACCAGGTGCAACTGGGCCCCTTCTTCCAACGGCGAGCGCATGAAGAACTGCTTGACGGTAAATGATCCCGCCGGGGCATCGGGCGAGGGCGCTTCATACTGGCCGATGCCGATCAGGAACGTGTAGGTTCCGGCCCCCATTGAAAGGCCCGTCGTCTCCGTGTCAATGTAGGCTGCGCGCGCCGGGTCCAGCGCCGCGAGACCGGGGTCCTGGCCCACGGCGGCAAGCGTATCAGGACGCGTATCGCGAAACTGCGCCAGTTCGGCGTCGTCGGCCAGCGAGAAGCGCTCGACGCGCGCCCAGGCCTCACCAAACGGCGTCATCACCGGTTCGCCCGGCAGGTCCGCGATGCGACGCCCGCGCTCCGGCGCGACCGGTCGCGGCAGGTCGCGCGCGCCGCGCCGCAACCCCAGCTTGCGCAGGCGTTCCAGGCGCGCAATCCGGGCCGACAGATCTTCAGTCATGGCGGTCAATCCACCTTGACGCCATAGCCCAACTCCCTCAGGGCGGCCATCACCTGCGGCAAGTTGGCTTCGCTCACCAGAATAGCCTGCGCGGACAACATCTCACCGAGCAGCGGGCGCACCACCGGGTCGGCGCGCAGCAGGCTCAACGTGCTCGCGTCCTCCACGCGCAGCACGGCCCCGCGGCTGACCCGCACGGTCCCGCTATGCTGATCCCACCGCTCCAGCCCGGCGCTGATGCGTCCCGGTGTCTTACCGCCGCTCGCCTCGTCCAGATACTTCTGCAACGCCTGCGCCTTGACGCCCTCTGCCCGCGCCCGCGCCAGGCTCTCACGCGAGATGCGGTGCTTCGTCGCCCCGGGGATGGCTTGCCCCGAGCCGGCGACCGGCTCCGTGAAGCGCAGTAAGCGAAAACGATCCATCAACGGCAGCGTAAGCGGCGCGACGATGGTCAGATCGTCTTCGAACGTGAGGCGCGCCGGGCGCGGCGGGTCGGGCACGGCAGCCACGCCCAGCCATGCCAACCCCACATGCGTCAACCGGAAAGCCTCGACCGAGCCATCAAGGGCCGTGCCCAGCGCTATCGCGCCCAGCCAGTAGAGCGGCCCCATCACAATGAAGCGAACCAACGCGCCATCCACGCGATCCCACGATTCGAAGCCGGTCAGGAACTCTCCCGTCGCCGCATCGCGCAGATACCAATCCGTGTAATTGCCTTCGGGGCGCTGGAAATCGGGGGCTTCGCGCTTGATCGTCGCCATCAGCGCGTCCAGGTCGCGCCACTCACCCGGCGGCAGGCGACGCAGCCGCTCGATTACGGCCTGCCGGGCCATCAACGGGTCGTTCCGCCAGTTTCCTTCGTACTTCAATCCGGGGACGTGGCGCAGGTCGTTCCAATCACTTGCCGCGCTGTCGCGCCACGCCTCATAAAGCGCCGTGATTTGCGGCCAACTGCCCAGCCGCAACCACGCCTGCGAACCCTCCGCCGCACTCTGCAACCGGCCGCGCTCGATGGATAGCGCGCCCAGCTTATGCAACAACGCCAGCAGGAAATCGAGCCGCGTCGCGTCCTGGAGGAACAACCCGGCCACGAGCTGTTTGCGTTCGGCGCCACGCAACTGCCCCGCACGATCCACGCGCAGCGGCGTCGTGCGCAGGGCGGCCAGGATTTGCACGGCGTCAACGGCCAATGTGTTGAGGGCTTCGATTTGCTGCTGCGGAGGCCGGGCCATGACGGGGTCGGTCGCGGCAACCGTCGGGTGACTATCCGCGCAGGTCGCGGCCAAATCCACCGGGATATAGACGAATTCGAGGAGTCCGTCGCCCTCGTCGGCAAAAGCCTTGAAAATCAGGCCGGCAAACCACAACTCCTCGGCAGCGTTCACGGGGGTCGCCCACGACTGCTCGCGTTCGAGCTTGCCCGGCCCCAGAGGGCGCACCGCGCCAAACTCGCGCGTGAAAGTCGGGACCTTCATGCGGCCATTGGCCCGGCACAACGCCTGCCACGCCGCGCGAGCCTCGGGGGAAAGCGCCTGCAAGGCCGCCTCCGTCGCCCCGCGTTCGACCAACGCCGCCGCAAGTTGCGCCGCGGCATCGGCACGCGCGTTGGTCGTCAGCGCAACGCCGCGCACTGCGGCGATGCCCCGCAACAGCGCCATCGGATGATCGGTCAGACCGGCGAGCAGACTTGGCATGGGTTCATCTTGAAAACCGGACGGTGTCAGGCCGCCATGACAAAAACCTTGACCCATCCGCCCGAATTGATTATACTTAAGTCTATTCGAATATTTGACGTCTGCCCGGGTAGGCGGGCGTCATCGGTTCTGCGGTAACAGTTACGCGAAGGATATCATACGATGGCAAACAATTCACAGGGCTCTCCCGTGTCGGAAAACAATTTCGGCATCCTCGGCGAACTATTTCAGAACGGGCGGCTGGCATGGCGCTTGTTATTCGATCGCCGCGTCCCCTCGTTGCTCAAATTCGTGGTTCCGGGCATCATGGCAGCCTATTTGCTCATGCCCATTGACCTCGTGCCGGATCTCATCCCCGTCCTGGGTCAACTCGATGATCTGGCCGTCCTGGCATTGGCAATCAAGCTCTTTATCGAGCTGGCGCCAACCGATGTGGTGCGGGAGCTTCGCAACGGGCTGAAGCAGTCCGGCGCCTCGTTCACTTCGAGTGACGGCGCGTCACAGAAGAGGAAGCCCGAAGATGTCGTAGACGTTGACTATCGCGTGGTTGACTGACCCGTCAGGGCAGGCGCTCTCCCATCAGGTCATACTCCATCGCGCCGGTGATCCGCACCGGCGCGATTTCGCCTACCGGCAGCGCGCCCGGGATGATCACCAGCCCGTCTACCTCGGGTGCATCGCGATAGCTGCGCGCCAGCGTCGCCGGCCCCTTCTGCCCCGCCAATTCGCCCACGCCCTCCACCAGCACATCCAACGTGCGCCCCACCTGCATCAGGTTGCGCTGCAAGGAGATGCGCTGTTGCGCGGCCATCAGCCGTTCGTAGCGCTCCTGGGCAACCTCGGGGGCCACCCGATCCGGCATATCGAAGGCGGGCGTCCCCGGCTCGGGGCTGAACGCAAACGCGCCCACGCGGTCGAACTCGATCTGCTCGACGAACGACAGCAGGCCCTGGAACTTCGCTTCCGTCTCGCCCGGAAAGCCCACAATGAAGGTGCTGCGAAAGGCCATATCCGGCATCGCGGCGCGCATCTGGCCGAACGTCTCCACCAGCCGATCCACGTTGCTCGGTCTGAGCATCCGTCGTAAGACGGCGGGGTCGCCGTGTTGCAACGGGATATCCAGGTAATGACATACCCTGGGATCAGACGCCATCAACTCGATCAGCCGGGGCGTGACGTGGCCGGGATAGGCATACATCAGCCGCAGCCAGTGCAAGTCCGGCGTCGCGTCGAGAACCGCGCGCATCAAGTCAGGCAGCGAGTCGGGCCGGCCCTGGTCACGCCCGTAATCGGTCGTATCCTGGGCAATCAGCACGAGTTCGCGCGCCCCTCCTGCGACCAGCGCCTGCGCCTCCACAACGACTGCCTCGACGGGCCGGCTGCGCAGCTTGCCTTTGAAGGTGGGAATGGAACAGAAGGCGCACGGCGCATTACATCCGTCGCTGATCTTCAGATATGCGCTGCCGCTCGTCGCGGGTGGGCGCAGCGCAGCGTCGAAATCGGGGCGCGCCGGGTCGCCCAGCAGGGCGTAACGCTCGAACGCGCGCTGCTCACGCCCGCCGCGCAGCCCCTGGATGAACGGCACAATCTCCATCCAGCGTCGCGTCCCCAGCAAGCCGTCCACACCCGGTACGTCACGGATGATCCGTTCGCCGTTCCGTTGCGCCATGCACCCTGCAGCGATCAGCACCTGGCCCTTGCGTTTGTTGGCGGCCAGCTCGCGCAACGCCCCCAGCGACTCATCCTCGGCGGCCGATAAGAAACCACACGTGTTTACGATCAGCACATCGGCATTTGCAGGTTCGCCCACGCCGCCATATCCGGCCTGGCCCAACAGCATCGCCATGCCCTCACTATCCACGAGGTTCTTCGGGCAACCCAGGGTCAAAAGATAATATTGCGTTGGTTTGTTCTTTTGTGTCATTTTGCTAAAGAAATGCAAAGCGCAAAACGCGGGCGCATCGCCGGACGTTTTGCGCTGGATGTCTCGATGTCGCCCGACCGGCTCAGCCGGAAGGCGTTGCGGTGCTGGTGGCAGTAGGCAGCAGCGTCGGAGTCGGCCCGACAGCTTCGGTCACTTCGCCCTGATCCACGATCCAGGTGCGCTCGACGACCTCGCCCACGCCGCCCATCGTTCCCAGGTCTTCGCCGTTCAGCGTCAGGCGGATGCCCGCGCCGTTGCCCGTCCGCAAGATCACGGACTGATCCGCGACCCAGGAGCGGGTGTCGCCCACGCGCAACACGCTCTCCTCGAGCAGTTCCCCGTCCACCACCGCGCGCAGCCACGCGCGTTGCTCGGCCTCGACATCCAGGATGATGCCCGCGACCATTTCCGGCGTCGCCGTGGGGCGCGGCGTCGGCGTAATCGTCGGCGGCACGGTCGGCGTCGGCAGGGTCAGCAGGTCAGAGGTCGGCGCGGGCAATGGCGTCTCTTCATTCGCAGCCACCGCGGCGACGGGCGCGTCCGGCGTGGCCGTCACCACCCAGGGAGTCACCGTTGGGGTCGGCGTCTGGGTCGGTTGCGAGGCAAACAGCGCAACAGAAACCGGGCGGGAATTGGAGTTGAGTAAGTACCATCCCCCCGCGGCAATTGCGCCCACAATCAGGAGCGCCAACAACCAGCGCAGCCACGCCATCGAAGACCCCGGCTCGGCCAGGTTCACTTCCAACGGGCGATAGTCCACGTAGCGCGGGTTGCCCGGCTCCGCGATCGGGACGCTGCCGCCGTGGTCGCCGCTGGCCTGTTCGTAGAGGGCCAGCGCCTCCTCAACGTCTACGCCAAGATAGCGCGCGTAGATACGGAGAAACCCGCGTGAGACCGCGCCGGCGGGTAATTCGTCGTAAGCGCCGGACTCAAACGCCTCCAGATACTTCTGGCGAATGCGGGTCGCGGCCTCAACGTCGGCAAAACTAAGTTCTTTGGCGGTGCGCGCTTCGGAAAGCAAACGCCCGAGCTCGCTCATCGGCAGGGATTCCTTGTCACGGGTATTGAGTCGCAACTGAAAGAATATACCCGCAGCGGGCCAAAAAGTCAAGATTTCATTGTTCGTGGCTGCCCGAGTCACTCACCGGCGGCTGAACGAGCGCCCGGCCCAACAACAGCACACCCAGCACGATCAACAGCACAGGCCAGTAGCGCCCCAGGAAGATTGGCCCGCCGACGAACGGCGCCATGATTGCGCTGAAGACGGCAAACAGGATCAGGCTGATGATGATGAGCCACAACCCACCGCGTACCGTCTGACCCTTGCCTTCGAGCAGGCCGGCGATCAGCGTGCCCACGCCGACGAAACCGGGGATCAGCGTCCACGCATAGGCCCAGCTCTGCCAGGCGCCTGTCGCGTTTTGCCAGTAGAGCAACATGCCCATGCCGCCGACGATGGCGGCCGGTACAGCCATCCCTGCCGCGCCCGTCGCCGCGCCGATCAGCAGGAGCAGGATGCCCACGCCGACGATGATCAGCGGCCACGACGAGACGCCCAACCAGCCGAACAGGTTCGGGGCCGCTCGCGCCAACAAAAACAGCCCGCCCAATAGAATCAAGATGATCCCAAAACGCAGCGCCGTTACGGGTGTTCGCTCATCCATGCTGTTTAAACGCTTTCCAGGTAATTCATGAGAAGATCATTCTGCTTTCACTCACTATTACGCACGACGCTCATGTGGGTTGCGCGGCGCGAGTTCCAACGCCAGATAGACGCTGCCGTCGTGACGCGCGTATTCCCGATAGCCCAGCGAAACATACAGCCCGATGGCATCCATCCAGTCATCGTTCGTCTCGACCCACAGCCGCGCCAACCCCATCGTCGCGGCGTGTTCGTGCAGGCGCGTCATCAGCGCGCGGGCGATGCCCTGCCCCCTATGTTCGCGCGCCACGGAGACACGCACCACCCGCCCCACTTCCGGCCCGCCCAGCAGCAGGCCCGCCGTGCCGATCAACTCGTCGCCTGCTTCGGCAACCAGGAATACGTGGCCGCGCGCCGGATAACTCGCCGCGATGTCGTCGAGGTCGGGGTTGGCGTGCTCATCCGCGTAGCCGAAATGCTCCGCCAGGCCGGCCACAATCAGCCGTCGCGCCGCCGCTTGATCCGTCGCGCAAAAGGGCCGGATGTGGAGATCATTGCGTGGCATGGGGGTATCAGCAAACATCACGCTTCGGGGCGCGCCCGCTTGGACACATAAAGTACATCGTGCGTCGTGTAGCCCAGGTGCGCCATCAACGCCTGCGAATCCACGTTCTCACCCTCGATCAACGCCGCATAGACCTCAAGCCCCAGGTCGTCATGAAACCACCGCTCGCTTTCTTCGACCAGCAGCGAACCCAGACCAAGCCGGCGATACTCCGGGTCTATCGCGAGACGGTTGATCCAGCCCTTGCGCCCGTCATGCGTCAGCACGGCCACCCCCACCAGCCGGTCGCCGGCGCGCAGGCCGATCACGCGTTGCAGCCCGGTCGTCATCTGCCGCGCAAACGCATCCGGCGCGTCGCGCCCCGTGGGGCGCACGGGCAGCCCGGCGCGCAGCCACAGCGCCAGGATGGCAGGATAATCGGCGGATTCCAGGTTACATAAAGTTATAGCTGGTCTCTCTGTCACGTTTCGCTCCACAGCGTCAGGTTTGCGTAGGGAAAGCGTATGATTGCAGCATGGTACACATGGGCGATGCGTCCAGCAAACTGTAGCAGCCTATGTTAGACTCTTTTGCGAGAGATAGAAAACGACAACTTCTCTCCTTCTCCTCCTTTTTGAGCGTCGGGGTAAGGGCAGCCCCGACGCTCAACGCGTTAACGAGCCGTCGCGCCAGTATACGCGCATCGCTCTTCCTCTGAACCCCCTTCATCCTGTTATTAATCTAATCCTTATGCGCCTTTTAGCTTACCTTAAAGACTTTCGCCCCGCGCTATGAGACAATAGGCCTCGTGGATGTGGGGATTCGCCCACTTCCGCGTTTGCGGTCTGCGGCGTGTTCTCATTAAATCTGAGGAGAATTTGCAATATGAAACGTAATGCACGAATGCTCGCCCTCACGGCGTTGCTCGTCGCGTCTATCGGTCTTTCAGCCTGCGCCGGGGCAGTTCCGGGCGCGGCCCAGTTGTTGGATAAAGTAACGGCGTCTCAGCAGCCTGCCGTTCAGCCGATCTCGCAGGTCGCCCAGGTGCAACCTTCGACGGTCATGCTGCCGACGGCGCAAGGCGTGGTCGCGGGCGATCTCCAGGGCAAGCTCCAGGAGCTTTACACGGAAGTCAGCCCCTCAGTCGTGAATATTCGCGTGCGGGGCAACCTGATGGGCAACATGCAGGACATCCCTGTGATGCCGAACATGCCGGGAACGCCGGGCGGCAACGGTCAGGGCCAGATGCCCGACCTGAATCAGCTTCCCAAGGAATTGCTGCCCTTCCTGCAACCGTTCCTGGATCAGTTGAACCCCCAGGGTAACGACAACGGGGATCAGAATAACAACGACCAGGGCCAGAACGGCGACAATCAGAGCCAGCCTCAACGGCAGATGCCCATGAGCGAAGCGCTCGGTTCCGGTTTCGTGTGGGACACCACCGGTCACATCGTCACCAATAACCACGTCGTGGCGAATGCGTCGGAGATCGAAGTGACCTTCGCCGACGGCGTGTCTGTGCCGGCGGAACTCGTGGGCACCGACCCCGACAGCGACCTGGCAGTCATCAAGGTTGACCCGAAGGGCCTGGACTTGCGGCCCATCACCGTGGCGGATTCGACCGGCACGAAGGTCGGCCAGTTCGCCGTAGCAATCGGCAACCCGTTCGGTCTCGAGGGCACCATGACCTTCGGCATCGTCAGCGCCCTGGGGCGCAGCATCCCGGCCAACGGCGGGAACGAGGGGATGTTCAACGGCGGCCAGTCGTACACCATCCCGGACATCATCCAGACCGATGCGCCTGTGAATCCGGGCAACTCCGGCGGCGTGCTGCTCGACCTGGAAGGCCAACTGATCGGCGTGCCGACGGCCATCGAGTCCAGCTCGGGCGTGTCGGCGGGCATCGGGTTCGCCGTGCCTTCGGCCATCGTAGCCCAGGTTGTGCCTGAGCTCATCAAGGACGGCAACTTCGAGCATTCGTACATCGGCATCAGCGGCGGCACCATGAACCCCGACCTGGCGGAAGCCATGGACCTGCCCGTGACCCAGCGCGGCGCGTTGGTGGCGACGGTCAGTGAAGGCGGCCCTGGGGCGAAAGCCGGCCTGAAGGGCAGCGAAGACACCGTGCAGATCAACGGCCGTGACGTGAAAGTCGGCGGCGACATCGTCATCGGGATTGACGGGCAACCTGTGACCCGCTTCGATGACCTGGTGACCTACCTCGCCCGCAACGGCGCGGTCGGCAAGACGGTGGAACTGCGCATCCTGCGGGACGGTAAGGAGCAGAAGGTCAATCTGACCCTGGGCCAGCGACCTTCCCCGACGGAACGCGCGGCGGCAAACGTGCCGGCGCAGCAAGACCAGAACTCGCAGCAAGATGGACAAGATCAGCCGCAAGTCGCCCCGGCCCCTGCGGGCGTGTGGATGGGCATCAACGGCGTCACGTTGAACCGTGACCTCAACAAACTGCTGGACCTCGCCTCTCGTGAGCGCGGCGTCCTGGTGGTGACGGTAGCCCCGAACAGCCCGGCTGCTGAGGCGGGCCTGGTGGGCGGCGACCAGACCGAGACACTGGACGGCGAGGATATCCTGGTCGGCGGCGATGTGATCGTGGCGATAGACGGCGCGGACATCGCGAGCGTCGAAGAACTCGCCGGGACGATCCGCTCGAAGTCGGCGGGGGATGAGATCGAACTGACCATCCTGCGGGGCGGCGACGAGCAGACCCTGACGGTGACCCTGGCCGACCGGCCGACGAGCCAACAATAACGCATCACATCACCGAGGGCAGCGTCGCCCTCCGGTAAACCGATCTCCCATCTGGAGATCTTAATAAGGAGCGTCCTAACGTAGAGGGTCGGGCAACCCGCCCCCTACGAGGGGACGCTCCGGCGCGTTAAGAGACGGACTTCCTGTTCGTAGTGCGCTGTCCTCAGCGCTCCCCGCTCGTAGTGCGCAGTTCACTGCGCTCCGTGTCATGCAGCACGGCGCAGAGAACTGCGCACTACGAGCAAGACCGTTCGTTCGCTTCCCGTTCCCGGCCCGATTGCCCCCGACCTATCGCTTCTGCTATAATCGAACGCGGACGCACGTCTTCCGGCGCTCGATCAGCAAAGGATTGCGACATGGACGAACCACCGCTGAGAGTCTTCGTCAGTTCCGTCATCTCCGGCATGGAGGCCGAACGGCAAGCCGTTCGCGCGGCCATTGATGCCATCCGCCTGACTCGCTCCTGGCTGTTCGAGTTTAGCTCCGCGTCTTCCCTCCCCATCCCGGAATCATATCTGCGCGAGGTGTGCAGGTGCGACATCTTCGTGCTACTGCTGAGCGACCGGATCAGCGACCCGGTGAAGGAGGAAGTGAAGACGGCGAGGGACAAGAAGAAACCGATCCTGGCCTTTCTGAAGCAAAGCGCGCCGGAGGAGGTGGCCGAGTACGCGCGTTCCGTGGGCGCGACATATGCTCGATATGACGCAACACAAGACTTGGCGAAACAAGTTACCAGAGCACTGCACTCTGAGATTGCCGATGGCTTTCGAGCCGGCAGATATCCTCGCGCGGATGGCGAGCGCGCCGAAACCTATCTGGCGAATCTCCGCACTGAAACGGCCAGGGAAATCCGTACGGAGGGTGCGCCCTACTACGAGGGCGATGTTCACGTCCCGCGCGGAGTATTCATCGGCGGCAATCTGATTATCCTGGAAGGTGGCGCCGGCGGCGGCGATCTGGCACAAGTCCTGACCCGGTTGACATCCATCCTCCAGAGTAAAGAACCTGTTTATGCACGCGACCCGGCCAACGACCATCTACTGATCACGGGCGCGGATGGTCGTCAGGCGATCCTTTCCGAGGACGCCGCCGAAGAGTTGCTGAGTATTGCGGCGCCGAGACTAAAGACGGAAGAGGCTTATCTGACTGCACTGCTGCTAAACCCCTATTTCGCACGTTGGGGTAGACAATTCGTTCCGATGGAGGGGACACTGACTTCCCCCGACGGGTGGCCTACTGAGCATGGACCCATATCACGGGATTATAGCTTGCGTATGCTCCACGGCGAGGGAGCAGGGCGGCAGGTGAGCACGGTCCCGTTGAAGGATGTCGGCACGGCGCTGGATAGCCACAAGGCGCTGGCATTGCTCGGCGAACCCGGTTGCGGCAAGACCACCCAGTTGCGCAAGCTGGCGCACGATGCCGCCTCCAACCGGTTAGCCGGACATGGAGGAATGCTGCCGGTTTTCGTATCTCTCAACGATTTCAGGGGCAGCGCCGATCCCCACGAGTTTCTACAAACGGCGCTGCAAAGATTCCTGGGTGCGCGCGACCTGGATCAGGCTTTGCAGGACGACCGCTTATTGCTCCTTTGTGACGCCATGAATGAGATGCCCTTCACGGATGATAAGGATCGCCGTTTGCGCGTGAAAGCCTGGTGGCGCTTTGCGGATAACCTCCCGTCCGGCAGCCGTCTGGTCATTTCATGCCGGAGTGACGATTATCTCCTGGAGCCTTTGGGCCTGCCACAGGTCGAGATAAAGGAATTGGACGACGATCGTGTGCAAGAGTTCCTGGGTAAGTACCTGCCTGAGGCACTAGCAGGCGCAGTGTGGGATCGTCTCATCAACGACGACCGTCCTGAAGAGCAGCGCTTGCTCCAACTGGTCCGCAATCCGTACTATCTGCAAGCGCTGTGCCTGGTAACGCAACAACAACAAACGTGGCCGGCGAACCGCGCCGACCTGCTGCGGCAATCCACGGAGTTGCTATTGCACCGTGAGCGGACTCGAGAGCACGCGGATTTTCCGGGTGTGGCCCCAATGCGGCTTGCCCTCTCCGCGTTGGCCGAAGTATTTGTACCGGCGAGCGAAGGCACGTTTCGCCCTCGCGCCGAGGTGTTGGAGAGTATTCCACCTCGGGTAACGACAGTGAACGGTCCTATCGAAGTTTCCCCAGAGGCGGTAATCCACATTGCATGCGCTGCCATGCTGCTGGATGAACGCCTTGCACCGGATGGCACGCGCGTGTGCGGCTTCTACCACCAGCAGCTCCAGGAATACTTCGCGGCGGAAGCCCTGCTGGCACGCTGGAAGACCGGCGAGGACGTGACAGATCGTTGGCTATGGCCGCGCACGGGGCGCGAGATGCCCGACCCTGGCAGGGTCGGAGATTTCGATCTGTTACCGCCGCCGCCCGGTACGCGCTGGGAGCAATCCACGATCATGGCGACGGGCCTGGCCCCTGATCCGGATGCCTTTTTGCGAGATGTTCTACAGATCAATCCGGCGCTGGCCGCCCGCTGCTACGCCGAAGGCGGCGTGGCCTGCGATGACGCCCTGGCGGAGGAATTGCAGACGGCGCTGTTGAGCGACATGACCGACATGCGGCTGCACCTGCGGGCGCGCCTGGCCGCGGGAGACGCGCTGGGCAGGGTGGGCGACCCGCGCTTCAAGAAAATCGAGGTAGCGGGGAAACGCGTATTAATCCCGCCGCTAATCCACATTCCGGTGGGGAAAGTGCGCATGGGATCACGGCGCTGGGAAGTATGGCGGCTGCTACGCCAAGGGTTCCCGATCAAAGATGAACTGACGGGGGACACCGTCACCGTGTCCGAGTTCTGGGTCGGTCAATTCCCGGTGACAAACGCCGAATTCGCCTGCTTCGTGGACGCGAAAGGGTATGAGAAGGAGCAATACTGGCGCACCGACGCAGCGCGCGCCTGGCGGCGCGGCGAGCTGGGAAACGCGGCCTTGGAGTCGGAACTGGACTTCTGGCGTTACCAGCGCGCACATCCCGAAGAGGCAGAGCGTATGTTCGCGCTTTGGTCTGATCGGAGTGTCGCTACGGGGCGGGCGTTGCTGCGTATGAGCGCCGAAGCGTTGGAGCGGCAGGTTTCCAAATGGTTTGTTGACAGGCCAATGGACCTGCCAGCCTATTGGGGTGACTCGCGGTACAATGGGGCAACACAGCCCGTGGTGGGCGTCACCTGGTTCGAGGTGTCCGCCTATTGTGCCTGGCTTGACGAGCAGCTTCAAGCGGCGAAAGCCGCCGGTCTGCGGGATGCGCCTGTTTTGCCGGCCGGCTACGCGATTCGATTACCGACAGAGGCAGAGTGGGAGCGGGCGGCGCGCATGGACCGGGGATGGGCCTATCCATGGGGCAACTGGCAGGCCGGACATGCCAATACATGGGAAGCACATATTACGCGGCCGTCGCCCGTGGGGATCTATCCGAATGGGACCACACGAGAGGGCGTCAACGACCTGTCCGGCAACGTGTGGGAGTGGACGCGCAGCCTTTATCAGCCCTATCCCTATCGCGACGATGGGCGCAATGACCCCGCCGCGGAAGACGCCCGGGTGGTGCGCGGCGGGTCCTGGTACGGCAATCAGAGGTTCGCGCGCTGCGCCTTCCGTGTCAGGTACGAACCCGGCAACTTCAACGACTTTCTCGGGTTCCGGGTGGCCCTCTCCCTATCATCCTGATTTTCTGCATTTCTGGCTTCTGATGGCATCCTGTCTTGCTGTACTTCTGGGGATGGGGTCTGGGGAAGGGGCATAGCCCCTTCCCCAGGGTTTAAACGCGAGGTATTAAAAAATCGTGAAAGTCTATCGTGATCTCTATCCGCAGGTGGCCTCGTTCGAGAATCTCTACCTGGCCCATCACAAGGCGGCGCGCGGCAAGCGGGGCCAGTCGCCCGTCGCCGCCTTCGAATTCGACCTCGAAGCCAACCTCTTCGGCTTGCAGGATGAACTGGAAGCGGAGACCTACCGGCCCGGCCCGTATACCAGTTTCACCATCCATGACCCCAAGCGCCGGCGCATCTCCGCCGCGCCGTTTCGTGACCGCGTCGTGCATCATGCCCTGTGCAACGTCATCGAGCCGCTCTTCGAGCGTACCTTCATCGGGGACTCCTACGCGAACCGGCTCGGCAAAGGCACGCACGCGGCCCTGGACCGCGCGCAACAGTTCGCGCGGCGTTACCCCTACGTGCTGCAATGCGACATAGAGCAGTTCTTCCCCAGCGTGGACCTCGCCCTCCTGCGCGGCGTCCTGGCGCGCAAGCTCGCCGATCCGCAGGTCATGGGGCTGGTGGATCGTATCCTTGACGGCGGCGCGGGCGTGTTGCGCGATGAGTACGAGATGGTATACTTCCCCGGCGATGATCTCTTCGCCGTCGAGCGGCCGCGCGGGCTGCCGATCGGGAACCTGACCAGCCAGTTTTGGGCCAACGTCTACATGAACGAGTTGGATCAATTCGTCAAGCGCGAACTGCGCTGTCCCGCTTATGTGCGTTACGTAGACGACTTCTTGCTGTTTTCTGATAGCAAGCACCGGTTGTGGGAGTGGAAAGACGCCGTGCGCGCACGGCTGGCCGCGCTGCGGCTGACGCTCCACGCGCGGGAGAGCACCGTCTATCCCGTGACCAATGGCATCCCCTTCCTGGGATTCCGCGCCTATCCCGACCATCGCCTGCTCCGGCGGCGCAACGGCCAGGCGTTCGCCATACGGCTGCGCAACTGGCGCAAGGCCGTGGCGCGCGGCGAACTGACCTGGGCCGAGGTCACCCCGCGGGTGCAGGGTTGGGTCGCCCACGCGCAACACGGCGATACCTACGGGCTGCGCCGGTCATTGCTGAGTGGCGCGTGAAAGAGTCGCCGATTTTCACCCGCAGTTACGATCTGCTGCGCTGGCTCATCCCGGCGACCGTCAAGTTCCCGCGCCAGCAGCGCTTCGTGCTCGCCGCGAACCTGCAACAGACGGCGCTGCGCCTGCATGAGCTGTTCATCGAAGCGGCTTACAGCTCGCAACCGCTGCCGGCGCTGCAACAGGCGGACGTCATGCTGACGAAGCTGCGCTTCTATCTGCGCCTGTGCCGTGATCTGGAACTGCTCAGCCTGGGCCAATATGCGCACGGCACGCGCATGGTGGTCGAAATCGGCCGTCTGCTGGGCGGCTGGCAGAAGTCACTTTCGACGGAGAAACCGTCGCCGTGAGGCGACGTTCTCGGGGCCGGGCCGGGGTCGCCCGGGTGGTGCGCGGCGGGTCCTGGAACAACAATCAGAGGAACGCGCGCTGCGCCTACCG
>JBBQRS010000063.1:0-28638 GCA_038214535.1 Anaerolineae bacterium | reverse complement strand
GATCCAGTTCATCAGCGGGTCGGTGATCTTCGTAGACGGCGGCGAAGCCTCCACCGGCGGCTTCGCATAAGAATACTCTGCCACGTAACACACGGAATCGCCTGTAAGGTTAGTCTCTGTCATATCATACCTCCGCGGAGTGCGCATCCCCAGATGCGCCACGATGCAACGGAGATGCGCATCTGAGGATGCGCACTCCGCGGTTTGTTGAGACACGAGAATAAGGAGGACACACAATGGCAGAACAATCTTTCACCGCGATGGCCGGGCCGAAGGCCACGAAGGAAGCGCCGGTGATCGGCGTGGGGATGTTGGGCTACGGGTTCATGGGCAAGGCCCACACCAACGCATTCAAGAAGATCCCCTACATGATGTACCCGCCGCCGGCGATTCCGCGGCTGGTGGCGATTGCCGGGCGCAACGAAGACGCGGCGACGGAAGCCGCGAAACGCTACGGCTATGAGAAGGTCTACACCGACTGGCGCGAGATGATCGCCGACCCGGACGTGCAGCTCTTCGATAACGGTGGGCCGAACGACGCGCACGCCGAACCGAGCATCGCCGCGGCGCAAGCAGGCAAGCACGTCTTCTGCGAGAAGCCGTTGGCGCGCACCGCCGAGGAAGCGAAGACCATGTGGGACGCTGTGCAGAAGGCAGGCGTCAAGCACATGGTGGCGCACAACTACCGCTTCGTGCCCGCCATCCGGCTGGCGTATGACCTGATCCAGAGCGGCAAGCTGGGGCGCATCTATCACTTCCGGGCGCGCTATCTGCAGGAATGGATCATGCCGCACTATGGGACGCCGATGATCTGGCGCACCGACAAGGCGACGGCAGGCAGCGGCGCGATCGGCGACCTGGGGTCGCACATCGTGGATCTGGCGCGCCACCTGTGCGGCGAGGTCAAGACCATCGGCGCGCTCACCAAGACCTTCGTGCCGGAGCGCCCGGGGCCGGACGGCAAGATGCTGAAGGTGGACGTGGACGACGCGTTCGCCTCCGTGGTGGAGTTCGATAACGGAGCCATCGGGACACTGGAAGCCAGCCGGTTTGCGGCGGGCAACAAGAACGGCGAGTTCATCGAGATCAACGGCGAGCTGGGCTCGATCCGGTTCGGCATCGAGACGATGAACGAGCTGGATGTGTTCTGGGTAGGCGGCGAACCGAAGGAAACCCAGGGCTGGACGCGCGTGATGGTGGGCGAAGCGTTCCATCCGTGGATGTCGAACTGGTGGCCGATGGGGCATATCATCGGTTGGGAACACACCTTCGTGCATGAGTTGACGCACTTCCTGGATTGCATCGTCAACGACAAGCCGGTCGCGCCCTATGGGGCCGATTTCGAGGACGGGTATCGCAACGCGGTGATCTGCGACGCGATCGTGGAATCGGCGGCGTCGCGGCGCATGATTGATCTGAAGTATTGAATTTGTTTCCCTCGTAGTGACGGCTTCAGTCGTCGTCTGACCCTGTCAACGGCTGAAGCCGTCACTACGAAGGGTGGATTGCTTCTCCAACATCACTCTAGCAACCCCAGGACATACCCCATGGAGAGCCGGCCCAACCGCCATCCCGTACGCGTGATCAACAGCGTCGCCCCGATTCGCATTTGCGACAACGGCGGCTGGACCGACACCTGGTTCGCCGGACACGGCAAAATCTTCAATATCGCGGTGTATCCCTACGCGGAAGTGCAGATCGAAGTGTATCCCTTCGAGCCGGATGCGGCAGGGTCGCGGGTTGTCATCAACGCGGAGAACTACGGCGAACGCTACGAAGCGCAGCCGAAAGCCAACGGGCAGTGGCGGCATCCGCTGTTGGAGGCGGCCATCGAACGGATGCGCGTACCCGATAATCTGTCCCTGGAAGTGACCATCTATTGCGAAGCGCCAGCGGGCGCATCTACGGGTACGTCAGCGTCGGTGGCCGTGGCGCTGGTGGGCGCGCTGGATCGCCTGACGCCGGGCCAACTGACCCCCCATGAGGCGGCGCACGAAGCCCACGCCATCGAAGTGGAGATGCTGAACCTGCAATCGGGCATCCAGGATCAACTGGCGGCGGCCTATGGGGGCATCAACTACGTGGAGATGCACCGGTATCCGCACGCCTCCGTGTCACCGATCCGCGTTGCCGACGCTATCTGGTGGGAGTTAGAGCGGCGGTTGGCGCTGATCTTTCTCGGCAAGGGACACAACTCCTCACAGGTACACGAGAAAGTCATCCGCGATCTGGAAGACAGCGGACCGGATTGCGCGAAGCTCAACGCGCTACGCGCCACGGCGGAACGCTCGCGCGATGCGGTCTATGCGGGGGATTTTCCCGCGCTGGGCGCGACCATGGGCGACAACACCCGGCATCAAGCGGCGCTGCACCCCGATCTCGTCAGCGCCGAGGCATGGCAGGTGATTGACATCGCCCGACGGCACGGCGCGCTGGGCTGGAAGGTGAACGGCGCGGGCGGCGAAGGCGGATCCGTCACCCTGCTCTGCGGCGACCGCTCCGCGGAGAAGCGCGCCATGTTACGCGCCATCGAAGCGGCCAATCCCCTGTTCACCAACATCCCGATCTACCTCAGCCGGTATGGGCTGCGCACGTGGGAGCGCGACGGGCAGACGCTATTTCGCGGCGCGGCGGCGCTGTAGGGGTCAGGCGTTCCCCGGCAACATGTACAATACCATCGAATCGCTGCTTTCTTATATCGTTCGTTACGCGTGAATGGTGTGGGAACGCCTGACCCCTACGTTGAGGCGTTGCGTGTCGAGCAGATCGCGCAGGCCGTCGCCGAGCAGGTTGAGGCCCAGGACGGTCAGCGTGATGCTCAACCCCGGAAACCACGCGAGCCAGGGCGCCGTCGCCATGTGATCACGGCCAACGGCCAGCAGCGCGCCCCACTCGGGTTGCGGTGGCTGTGCGCCCAGCCCGATGAAGCTCAGCCCTCCGCCCGCCAGGATGATGATCCCGGCGCGCAACGTCATCATCACCAGCAGCGCCCCGGTGATATTCGGCAGGATGTGGCGCAGGACGATGCGGCTTTCGGACGCGCCCACGGCGCGCGCCGACTCGACGTAAGGCGTTTCGCGCGCGCTCAGGGTGAGCGTGCGGCTGAGCCGGAAGAACGAGGGCGCGCCGACGATCCCCAGCGCGATGATGGCGTTCTGCAGCGACGGCCCCAATCGCGCGACCAGCACAATCGCCAACAGCAGGCCGGGAAACGCGAGCCAGACATCCATGCCCCGCGAGACCAGCGCGTCGGTGCGGCCCCCTCGGAACCCGGCCAGCAGCCCCAGCGAAACCCCGATGACCGCGGAGATCGCCGTCCCCAGCAGCGCCATCAGCAAGGCAATACGCGCGCCGAACAAGATGCGACTGAACTGGTCGCGGCCCAGGGCATCCGTGCCGAAGGGGTGCACGCCGGAGGGCGCGGTGAGGCGCGGCCCCACCATGATGCGGTTAGGGTCAAACGGGGCGAGCAGTGGGGCCAACACGGCGGCCAGCACCAGAACGGCGACAATCGCCGCGCCGATGACCAACCCAGGGGTGATCCGGCGACGCGCGATGCGCGGGGGCAGCGCGACATCCCCGAGCCGGTCGCGTCGCACCGTGGACGCGGCGGACGACAGCGACCAGGGCAAACTGCGTCCGGCCCAGGGCGTCGCCACGATTACGCTCTCCCCCGGTGCGCGCGCATCAGATGGACTTGCTCCCCACGAGCGGGTCGAGCCGGCCATGCGCCAGGTCAACCAGAAGATTAATCATCAGGAAGCTGGCGGCAATCACCAGCGTGGTCCCCAACACCACGGGGTAATCCCGGTCGAAGATGGCCTGCACGGTCAGGCGGCCCAGCCCCGGCCAGGCGAAGATGGTCTCAACCACGAACGCCCCCGCGATCAGGTGGCCGATCTGCAAGCCAAGTATGGCGACCACGGGCGCAAGGCTGTTGCGCAGGGCGTGCCGGGTCAACACGCGCCGCGAGGGCAGCCCCTTGGCGTGCGCCGTGCGGATGTAGTCCGCGCCCAGGGTATCTTGCAGGCTGGAGCGCAGTAGCCGCGCCAGCACCGCGGCAGTGGGCAGGGCCAGCACCACCGTGGGCAGCACGAGATGCAACGGACTCGTCGCGCCGACGACCGGCAGCCACCTGAGCTTAAGCGAGAAAACCATGATGAGCAGCAGCGCGCTCCAGAAGGTCGGCACGGCGATGCCCAGCGCCATGCCGCCCATGATGATCGTATCGAGCGCGCTGCCAGCGCGCGTACCGGCGATCATGCCCGCCAGCCCGCCGATCAGCAGCGCCAGCGTGATTGCGCTGAAGGAGAGCAGCAGCGTGTAGGGCAGCCGTTCCAGGATCATGCTGCTGACGGGACGCCCGCTGACCAGCGAGCGCCCCAGGTCGCCGTGCAGCACACCGGCGGCGAAGGTCAGGTAGCGTTGGGGCAGCGATGCGGAGAGGCCCATCTGGTCGCGCAGCGCGGCCAACTGCTCCTGCGAGGCGCTGTCGCCCACCATCGCGGAGGCTGCGTCGCCGGGGATGGTCGCCAGCGCGAGGAATGTGAACACGCTCACTGCGACGAGCGCGATGACCATCCCCAGCAGCCGATGGGCGAGCCTCCCCGGCGTCATGGCGCTTACTGCCCCACCACGCGCGCGTCGTTGACGAGCATCCGGCCCATGTAGCCCATCTTGAGGTCCTGCACGTTGTCGCGGATCGCCATCAGGTCAATGGGGTTGTAGATCGCCTGCCAGGGCGCATCGGCCATGATGAGCTTTTCCGCGTCGCGATAGATCTGCGCGCGCTTTTGCTCGTCCAACTCCTGCGCGCCCTGTTTCAGCAGTTCGTCTACTTGCGGGTTGCTGTAGGCGACACGATTCGTGCTGCCGATGCGGTCAGACCCCAGGAAGATGTTGAGCGCATCCGGGTCGTTCCAGTCGTAGCGCCAGAGCAACAAGTCGAACTGCCCGCCGCCAGCGGCTTCCATCACGGCCTTGCCGTCGAGCTGCTGGATTTCAACGTCTACGCCGATCTCCTGGAGTTGGCTCTGGATGACGGTCGCGATGGCGTCATTCGGAGGACGGGTCGAGGTGAGCAGCACGGCGCGCAGCGGCTCGCCATCACGCATCCACTTGCCGTCGCCCCCGGCGGTGAAGCCGGCCTCCGTCAACAAGGCTTTGGCCTTTTCCACATCGTAGCCGAGTTCATCGGCTTTGAGGGCCGGGTCAAAGCCGGGGAGGGTGGGCGGGAGCGGGGCGAAGGCCGCGATGCCCAGGCCGCCCAGCGCCGCCTCGACGATCTGATCCTTGTTAATGGCGTGCGACAACGCCTGCCGCACCTTGAGGTCGTCATAGGGCGCTTTGCGGTTGTTGAAGCCGAGGTAGATCAGGCTGTTGAGGACCGTCTCTTCCAGCCGGATGTTCGGCTCGGTCGCAAGCTGGTCGCGGTGCGCCGGGTTGTTGACGAAGATCACGTCCACCTCGCCCGCTTCGAGCGCCGCCAACTGCGCGGCGGCGTCCGGGATCACCTTGAGCACCATCTGATCCAGATAAGGCGCGCCCTGGTTTTCCGTGACCGCCGCGCCCCAGGCATAGTCCGGGTTACGATCCAGCGTGATGGACTGGCCGGGCTTCCACTCACCCAGCCGGAAGGGACCGGTGCCGACAAGACGCACTTCACTCACGTCGCCGGCTTCCTGCACGGAAGAGGGGCTGATGATCCCCGCGTAGGGCATCGAGACCGTGCTCCAGAAGTTGGCGGCGGGGGCGTCGAAGGTGAAGCGCACGGTGAGGTCATCCACCGCTTCGATGCCCGCGATCTGCTGGATACCCGCGTAGATGGGCGACTGCACGCCCGATTCCTTGAAGCGGTCGAAGGTGAACTTCACGGCTTCGGCGTCCAGCGGCGTCCCGTCGTTGAACTTCACGTCGGGGCGCAGTTTGATCGTGATGGTCTTGCCGTCGGCGGCCTCGTCCCAGCTTTCGGCCAACAGCGGGACGACGTTGTTATCCAGGTCGCGAACGACCAGCGTGTCGAACAGATAGGGCAGCACGACGCTGAGGCCCGAACTCGGTGGGCCCTGCGGGTCAATCTGCGCGGGTTCCGAGGTCATGGCGCGCACCAGCACGCCGCCGGACGGTTCTGCGGCGGCGACGGGGGCTTCGGTGGCCGCGGGCGCGTCCGTTGTAACGGGCGCTTCCGTCGCGGTCGCATCTACGACAACGGCAGGCGCGACGGTCGCGGCGTCAACCGCCGCGGGCATGGCGGGCGCAGGCGCGGCGCAACCTGCCGCAGAAAGCGCAAGAGCCGAACCGAGCAACAGAACGAGAATCCAACGTGGCATACTTCCTCCCCTGAAGGAAAAAACAGAATCGTGTCAGGCCCCCGCCAGGCCGGCGAGGACGTGTCCAACGGTTTCACTGGCCTGTTTGGCGCAATCGGGCAGGCCGACGCCGCGATACGGGCTGCCGGTGACGTAGACGCCGGGCGGCAAGGCGGCTTCGATGTTGGCCACGCGATCCAGGTGGCCCACGTCATACTGCGGGTTCGAGCGCGGCCAGCGGTAGATACGATGAAAGAGCGGTTCGCTGCGAATCCCCAGCAGGATATCCAGTTCACCCCGCACCGTATCCAGCAGCGCGTCGTCGCTCAACTCCACCGAGCGCGGGCTGCGCGAGCCGCCGAAGAAGACGCGCAGCAACGCATGGCCGTCGGGCGCGCGGTGATCGAACTTGACGGAACTCCAGGTGATGGCGTTGATCGGGCGGCCCTCGCTGCGCGGCACGACCACGCCGAAGCCGCGCCGGTTCGTGTCGAGATCGCGCTCCCGATATGCCAGCGAGATCGTCCCGGTGCTAACGTACCGGATGCCGGCCATCAGTGCAGCGGACGCGGGGGCGAAACTCCTAATCAGATCTGCGCCGACGTAGGCAGGGGCGGCCAGCACCACGGCGCGCGCGTGCAGCGTTTCGCCGCCGGTCAGGTACAGCAAGTAACCGCCATCCGGCGCAGGCTCGAGCGCCTGCACGGCGGTGTTCAGGCGCAGGTCGCCGGTCAGTTGCGCCGCAAGCCCGGCCACCAGCTCGCCCGTGCCGTCAATCAGCGACATGAACGCGGAAACCGGCTTCGTCCCCGGCGCGGCGGGCTTGCGGTTGCGGCGCGACGCCAACATGCCGCGCGTCAGGCTGCCATGATCCTCCTCCAGGGCGCGAAAGCGGGGGAAGGTCGCCAGCAGGCTTTGCCGCTCGGCCTCCGAGTTGTAGATGCCCGACATCAGCGGTTCGGCGATCTTATCCAGCGCCTCGTTGCCCAACCGTCGCCGGACGAACTCGGCCAACGTCTCGTCTGCGCCGTCACGTTTGGCGGGGATGAACAGGTCCATGCCCATGCGCAGCTTGCCCAATGGCGAGATCAGCGGGGAGAGCGCGAAGGGCATGAAGCGGGTCGGCACGATCAGCATCACGCCGTCGGGCATGGGCGTTGGGCGGCCGCGGTTGACCACGTAAATTCGGCGCGCCGCGTCGTTGGTCCCCAGCAGCCGGTCGGCCATGCCCAGCTCCGCGGCAAGCTGCCCGGCCCACGGCTTCTGCGTGAAGAACGAGTCAGGGCCGCCCTCCACGATGAAGGGCGCATCGCCATAACCGTCCACGCGCTCGGTGAGCACCTTGCCGCCCCAACGGTCACCCGCTTCAAGGACAGCATAGGAATGGACGCCGCCTTGCTGCAAATACCAGGCCGTGCTGAGACCGGCGAACCCGCCGCCCACGACCGCAACATCTACCGAGGATGCTTTGACATCAAGCGCCATAAATCAAGATTTCTCCGGGACGGCCAGCCGGGCGCGGACCAAGGCTGCCAGCGCGGCGACCAATTGAGGACTGTCGTTCAGCATCGCGGGCCGCTCCATATGCACGCCATGCGCCGCGGCGATCTGTTGCAGGCCGATGTCCAGGTCGTAAAGCACCTCGACGTGATCGGCGATGAAGCCGATGGGCGCGACCATCAGTTCGCGATGCCCGGCCTCCGCCAGCGCCGGAATCATCGCCTCGACCTGGGGGCCGAGCCAGGGGATGGCGGCCTTAGGGGCGCTCTGATAGCAGAACTGCCGGCGCCCCGCGTCCAGGTCGAGCCGCTCCGCCAGCGCGGCCGCGGTCTGTTGCAGTTGCGCCGGATAAGGGTCGCCCGACGCGATGAGGGAGGCGGGCAGGCTGTGCGCCGTGAAGACGAATTGCACACGGTCACGCGCAGCGGGTGCGAACCGCGCCCACGCGGATCGGATGTTGCCCGCCAGCCCGGCGAGATACTCCGGTTGCAGGCCCCAGCTCTCCACCATGTCCACGGTCATCGGCGCGCCCTCGGCGGCCAGCGCCTCTTCCAGCTTTGCGCGGTACGCGCCGACGCTCATCCGGCTGTAGTGTGGGGCCATGACGACGGCGACACACTCCGTAATCCCGTCGGCGGCCATCTGTGCGACCGTCTCACGGATGTAGGGACGCCAGTGGCGCATCCCCACGTAGACGGGTAAACCCAGTTCAGACTGTAAGCGCGCCGCCGCGCCCCGGGTGATCTCCAGCAACGGCGAACGCCCGCCGATCAACGCGTAGCGATGCGTGATCTCGTCGAGCAGCGCCGGCGGGGTCTCGCGTCCGCCGCGTACATCCGACAGATAGGCCGGGATGTCAGCCAGCGAATCCGGCCCGCCGTAGGCCATGAGCAGGACGCCGGCCGTCATGCAGCGCCCTCACGCTGCCAGACCGCCTTGCCGACGAAGAAGGGGCCGAGCCGTTCGAGGTGCAGCGAGGTCTGTTTGGTCTTGCGCATCCGCTGGACGATGGCCGAAAGAGGGTGGAGGTCGCGCCCCAACAGGCCGATCACGAAATCGTTGTCGTTCTGATCCAGCCCGTGGCACGCGAGGCGGATGTCTGTGCCCAGCCCGGCGCGGCCGAAGGCGTGGCCGATGCCGCCGTGCTCCATCAGGATCACACGCTGCTCCTGCGCGGAAAGCTGCTCGAACGAGCCGGCGCGGCGCAACGGATACCAGATGGCCCAACGCAGCACGGGATCGCAGACCTTGCCGCGCGGACGCGTGATTAGCGCGTCCAGCAGGTCGGTCTCATGCCCCAGCGCATAGGTGCGGCCCGTCATGGTCAGTTCGCCCCTGGGTTCCAGTTCACCGAAAGGCGGTTGGCGCAGGAAACAGCGCAGCGGGCCGACGAAGAAGTTGGGGTCTTCGCTGAAGGTCAGCAGTCCTACGCCCCACGGGTCGTTGAGGTCCTCGTAGAGCACGCCCGGCAAACCCGCCGCTTCGAGCGCCGCGATCAGCGCGACGGTGTCTGCGTTGCCCCGGAAGACGTGAAGCTGCATGTAGAGCCGCCGGTCGAGGGCCAGTTCGCCGCCATCCGGCGCGCGCCCGATCTCGCGGATTTCCAGTTCATCGGCCATGTTTACGCATCCACCATTGCGCCACGCGGCTCGTAGTTGCAGAACGGCTCTTCATCCAGATACTCGTGCGTCATGCCGTAGGCGCGCGCCCGGCAGCCGCCGCAGATCTTGCGGAACTCGCACAGGCCGCACTTGCCGCCGAGCAGGTCGGGGTCGCGCAGGCTGGCGAAGAGGGGCGATCCCTCCCAAATTGCGCGGAAGGGCTGTTCCCGGATGTTCCCGGCCTCCAGCGGCAGGTAGCCACACGGGAAGACCTCGCCGCGGTGGCTGACGAAGCAGACGCCCGTCCCGGCGAGGCAACCCTTGGTCATGGCGTTCATGGCGGAGCGCGTTTGCTCATTGCCGGGGTGGCCGCCCGCGTCCTGCTGGCGGTGGTGGCTGGACGGGCGCTCGCGGACGATGCCCTGCCGCCGCTCCTCGGCCTGGCGCTGGCGCACCACGCGGAAGTAGTGCGGCGCGCAGGTGGCCTTGAGCTCGATGCCGCCCGCCGTCTCGGCGTCGTACATCCAGTTCAGCACCCCTTCGTATTCGTCCGGCGTGATCTGCTGGTCTTCGGCGATCTCGACGCCGCAGCCGACGGGGACGAGCAGGAAGAGGTGCAACGCCTGCGCCCCAAGCCCCTGCGCCAGCGCCAGCGTCTCCGGCATCTGGTCCACGTTGTGCCGCGCCACGGTCGCATTGATCTGGTAGGGTACGCCAGCGCCGCGCAGATGCTCCACGCCCGCGATGGCCTTCTCGAACGCGCCCGCGCCGCGGAAGATGTTGTGCGTCGCGGCGTCGGCCCCGTCGAAGCTGACGCTGACCCGCCGGATGCCGCTCTCGCGGATGCGGCGCGCAACATCGGCGTCAATCAGCGTGCCGTTAGTCGCCAACGCCACCGTCAGCCCAGCGTCGGCGGCGTGTTGTGCGATCTCGAAGATGTCGGGGCGGAAGAGCGGCTCGCCGCCGGAGAGCACAAAGATCGGCTTCGCGAACTCGGCCACCTGGTCAATCAGACTGAAGGCTTCCTGCGTGTTGAGGTCTTGCGGCAATAGCTGATCGGCCACCGTGATGCGCCGGCAGTGGATGCAGGCGAGGTTGCAGCCCGCGGTCGATTCCCAGAAGATCAGCCGCGGCGGAGGGTAAGCAGTTGCATTCATGCGATGTCCTTGTCCATCAGGTTACGGGATGACCGGTGAGCGCCGGATCGGCGTTCTGATACGCCTCGACGGTCTGGAGCAGCATGACATCGAGGAAGGCGTTCATACGGTCATACAGCCGCCAGGTTTCGGGGTCGGGCGAACCGGCCAGCGCGCCCGCCTCGTAGACGGAATCCTTGATGTTGCGGCGCACCATGAGGAAAGCGCGCACCGTTTCGGTCAGAGAGAGCCCGGATCGCCGGCACATCACGCCATAATGCTCGGCAAGCCGCTCGCCTTCCTGCAGAAACGGCTCGCCGCCGTTGGCGCGGCTGGCATATTGCATCAGCACGGCCATGAGACGCTGGCCGCCGCTGCGCATCGCGGCGCGGTCGTGCTCGGCCAGACGGTCATACCACGCTTCCTGATGCAGACCGACATGCTTCGGTAAAACGGGCGCCGAAAGCGCCGTGGAGTCCGGGACGACCATCAGGTCATAGGATTCGCCCTCGTGCAGCGCGGCGAGGAAAGCGGCCAGTTCCGCGTGGTCGAAACGGCGGCGACCGCCGGGAGTGCGGATGCAGGGCACTTTGCCAGCATCCACCCAGCGGCGCAGAGTCGTGAAATGCACACCGAGAAAATCGGCGGCCTCGCTCAATTCCATCCACCGTTTTTGCGGCCCACTTGTTTCAAGTCTATGCATATCTATGTATTTCCATGTGTTTCTGCGTAAAAACAGCGCAGGTGAGAGTGTAGCACTCTCACCTGCGCATGTCAAATTCGCTTTGTGTGATTTGTTACAACGTCACCGAAGGATCAATTCCGTCTGCGGCGCGCCGAGATAGACCGCGCCGTCAGTGGTCACCAGCACATCTTCCTCCAGCCCGACGTAGCCGTAACCGGGGACCATCAGCCCCGGCTCGACCGTGTAGACGTGGCCCGGCTCCAGCGCGCGGAAGGGGGTGTCGCCGTAACGCTCCCACGCAGGACCCAGCACGCCGCCGCCGTCGTGCGCGCTACGCCCAAGGTGATGCCCGGTGGCGTATTTGTATTCGGGGTAACCGGCATCCGTCACGACGCGCCGGGCGGCCGCGTCTACCTCGATCGCGGGGACGCCGGGACGCATGGTCGCGACCGCCGCATGGACGGCCCGCAGCACGGTTGCGAAGCCGCGGCGCACCGGCTCAGGCGGTTCGGTCTCACCATCGGCCGGCAGGTAGACCATCCGCTGGATGTCGGAGCAGTAGTCATCCTGGCGCACACCGAAGTCGAAGTGGAGGAGCTGGCCGCGTTCCAGCTTTATATCGGTTGGCGCGCCGTGGCCCACCGGTGAATCCGGCCCGGCGTTAACCGCGGGGCAACTGGCGCTGTCCCACGCGGCCGTGACCCCATGTTGCGTCATGCCGTCATGCATGAACGCCGCGACTTCGATCTCGGTCATGCCGGGCTTGAGGTAATCAAACGTTGCTTCGTAAATGCGCGCGGTCGTCTCGACGGCAGCGCGGATGCGCGCGATTTCCGCCGGGGTTTTGCGGCCGCGCAGCGCCCCGATGATCGTCTCGGCGGGCATCAAACGATCCGCCCACGGTGTGCCTTCCAGATAGGCGGTCAGCACGCGATACATGCCGTGGCTCAGCCCGTCGGCCACCACGTCCGACTCCGAGTAGTTAATGGCAATCTGCCGCGGATCGAGGCGCGCCAGGGTCTCCAGCAGCGGGGGCCGGATGGACTCGTCATACGGGATCACCGAAGTAAACACGCCGGTGCGCCGCGCCGTGTCGGCGTCGAACTGGCCCAGGATGCAGATGCGGTCATCGGCCAGCGTGTAGATCAGCACGGATTGCCACGTCAGGTCGGCAGGGCCGTAGATCAACGGCAGCACGGGGTCGCCGCCCGCCGACGTTTCGCGGACGAAGGTCAGCCAGAGGTCTATGCCGAGTTCGTCGAGGATGCCGACGGCCTGCGCTGCTTTCTCGTGTACGAGTGTGTCCATACTTCCTCCTGTTTTTAGATTGTCAGGCAGGGTAGCAAACCTTCGTAGTAGCGGCTTCAGCCGCTTGGCGCACAGAACGACGGCTGAAGCCGCTACTACGAAGGAGGTTCCCCTGCACGATGCGAGGTTGCCCACTTTACAGAAATGAGTATACTATATTTGGTCTTTACATGTGCCAGCCCCACTACCTGGACGGCTCCTCACATTTTCCGTGCCAGGCGCGAGGTTTGATAACGTGACACAATCCGTGCAGGCAATCGAGCGAACTGAACGCGCCGCAGCCCCCACGCCCAAACGGCGCGCGCGGCGACGCGGCGCGCGCATCGCATGGCTCGTCCTGGCCTTCTGGCTGATCTTCATTGCGGCGACCGGGGGCGCGTATTATGGCGGGAAGCAACTGCTCGCAGGCGACCGCATCCTGCCCGGCGTGCAAGTGATGGGCCTGGACCTGAGCGGCAAGACCACCGCGCAGGCAACCCGGATGCTGCAAACGGCATGGGATGAGCGGCGCATCACGCTGGACGCGGCGGGCCAAAGCTGGACGTTGCCCGCGCCACAACTGGGGGTGACGCTGGACACCGAGGCAACAGCGCAGCAGGCGCACCGCCAGGGGCGTAACACGGCGGACGCCAACGTCACCGCCGGGGCCGCGATGCAAACGGCCGCTTACCTGCTCCAGGACTACCCGCAAGTTCGCAATACGCTGGCGCAACTCGACCCGCGCCTCGCCGGAGTCCGACCGATCACACTCGCGCCCGTCATCCACTTCGACCGACGCCAGGCCGCGGACACCCTGCGGATGCTGGGACAGCAGTTGGAGGTCGCGCCGCAGGACGCGGCGATCACGGTGGTTGACGGTGAAATCCAGACAACCCCATCCGTGACGGGGCAGGCGATGGACCTGACGGGCGGTATCGCGGCGCTCGAAGCGCGGATCGGCGAGCTCACTAACGCGCCGAAGCTGGCGCTGTCATTGCCGATGGCGATCCTCACGCCGGATGTGGTGAACGTGGACGCGCTGGCGCAGGAAGTCGCGCCGCTGCTGCAAAACGAGATCACCGTGCGCCTGTGGGACCCCATCAAGGACGAACGGCTGGCATGGACGACCTCACCGGCGGACCTGGGGCATTGGATTGCTTTTGCCCGCGCCGATGACGGGCAGATCACCTGGAAGATCAACGAGGACGCGGTGGGCGCGTACGTCACCGCACAACAGGAGACGCTGGGGGCGGAGCGCTACGTGGACCGGCAAGCGGCAATCCCCGCGCTGCTGGCCGCCTTCGAGAATCACACGTCGGACATCGAGTTGCGGGTGCATTATTTCGACCGGACGCATATCGTGCAATCGGGCGAAACGCTGTCGAGCATCGCGGAAGACTACGGGTTGCCCTATCCCTGGCTGATGAAGGCCAACCCGGAGCTTGGCGATCAACTGTCGGTCGGCCAGGAGATCATCGTACCGTCACAGGATGCCCTGTTGCCGCTGCCGCCGATCGAGAACAAACGCATCCAGATCAGCATCGCCAAACAAAAGATGCAGGCGTATGAAGACGGCAAGGTGAAGTGGGATTGGGTCGTCAGCACCGGCCTGCCCGACAGCCCCACCTCGCCCGGCGTATTTCAGGTGCAGAGCCACGAGGGAACCGCCTACGCCAACCAGTGGGATCTGAACATGCCCTTCTTCATGGGCATCTATAAGCCGTCGCCCGACGGCGAAGTGATGAACGGTTTTCACGGCTTCCCCAGCCGCGACAAGAAACAGCTCCTATGGACCAAAAACCTGGGGCGACCGGTCACCTATGGATGTGTGCTGCTGAGCACGGAGAACGCCGAGACGTTGTATAACTGGGCGGATGAGGGCGTGATCGTCGAAATCACCAAAGATTAAGGAGCGCCAGCATGAGCGTCGAGCCTCGGGCGGAGCACTTTCCCCCTTACATCTACGGCCTGCACGAAGCCGGAGGCGAGCGATTGATGACCGAGTCGGGGCGGCCCGGCTGGGTGCTAGAGATGGCTGCCATCGGCCACGAGCCGGACAACGTGCCCGCGGCTGATTACACATCGTTGGCGCGCCAGGGGCTGCGCGTGATCGTGCGGATCAATCACGCGTTCGGTTCATCGGGAACGATCCCGCGGCCCGAACTCTACGGGCGGTTTGCCGAAGCCTGCGCCGCCTTCGTCGGGCGGTCGCGCGGCGCGGCGATCTGGATCATCGGCAACGAGCCGAATCACGAGGTCGAGCGGCCCGACGGCCAACTGATCCTGCCGGGGCAATACGCGGAATGCTATCACCGCTGTCGCACGGCGATCCACCGCGTGCCGGGGCATCAGGCCGACCAGGTGCTGGTCGCGGGGCCAGCCCTGTGGAACGCCACCACGCGCTATCCGGCCAACCCCTCCGGCGATTGGGTCAAGTATTTCGCGCAGATCCTCGCGGCGCTCGGCGCGGGCGAGTGCGATGGGGTAGCGCTACACACCTACACCCACGAGCATGACCCCGGCAAAATCAAGGTTGACATTCCGCATCCCAGCCCCGGCTATCATCACCTGCGCGACGAGTTCCGCTCGTATCGAGACCTGATGGAGGCCATCCCGACCCGTTTTCGTGGCCTGCCGGTGTACATCACCGAGACGGACCCCACGGAACGCCATCGTGGCTGGGGTGATGGAAGCAATAACGGCTGGGTGCGCGCCGCCTTCGAAGAGATCGCCGGGTGGAACGAGAACACGCGCCGCCAGCCGATCCAGGCGCTCACGCTTTACCGCTGGTTCAAGGCTGCCGACCAACCCGAATGGTCCATCTCGGACCGGCCCGGCGTGCAAGATGATTTCCGTCAGGCCATGCGCGGCGAGCCGGCCGCAGCCTATCGCGTGCGCCTGCCGTCCGCGACGACGCCCGTCCCCGCGCCGGTTGTCCAGCCAAAACCCGCGCCGAAACCGGTCGGCCCCATCGCCGATGTGACCATCGAGCCGGGGTTCAGCAACCAGGCGCTGATTGACGCCTTTTACAGCGCAGGCGTGGTGCTCGTCCCGGCGCGGCCCTGGGGCCTCATGTCGAAGGCGGGGCTAAGCCTCAACGCGCTGGCGAAGAATCGCAAGGGCGTATACGACGGGACAGCCCTCGACGACCTGACGAAGCTGACGGCGGAAGAACGGCGGCTGGTGAAGTGGAAGCTCTCGCAGATTTACACGCCGGACAAGATAAAGCGCACCGGGACCGAATCCGAAGGCGCGCCGGCCCGGCGCGGCCCGCTGCGCTGGAGCGAGGAGCTGGCCGATCTCGCGCTGGCCCCGCCTGAGGAGTTGGCCGTCGCCACGGATCGCAGCGAGGACAGCGAAACGGAGCGGGTCGCCCGCACCTGGAACCGCTACGGCTGGTTGCTGATGCGGATCGCCGACGCACTGGGTGTTGAACCGGGCGCGGCGGTGGCGGTGGCCGCGACCGATCTCGCCGACGACGGGATCGGCGCGGACGGACGGCTGATCATCCGGTTCGAGAACCACCTGTTTCACGAATACTGGGGGCAAGGCAGCTCGGACGCGTTCCATCGCTATTTCCGCTTCGACCTGCGCTACCCGTGGCTCGATCATCGCTGGCGACCCGACCCGAACCTGCCGTGGCGCGAATGCCACCTGAGCCAGGATGACGAATGGGAAGCCTTCGCGTTCGCGGCGAAGCTGGACGAAACGGCCACACGGATGGCGACGGTGATGGGCGCGTCGCGCCTGCCCGGCCTGCTCTACGATCAAATCGGCCAGATGTCGGTGGATCAGATGATGGAGGACTTCGCCGAAAGCGAGAACCGGCAGGTGATCGGGCTGTTCGATTTCATCGGCGGCCCGAACGGTGACTCGCGCCGCCTCTCGGCCCTGCGCGCCAGAGATTTCTACACCTTTGCCGCGTTGCATCGCGGGCCGGATCACACCGGAACCTACGGCTCGACGCTCAACCGTCTTTACGAATCATTCCAATCATTGCAGCCCATCGCATAGCAAGGAGCGACATCATGGCGAGCAACAACAGCGACACGGTCATGTCATCCGTGGAATTCACCGAAGCGCCGCCCCCCTGGGAACCGGTGCGCGCGCCGCAGGGGACGCCCGCTCAATCCGGGCCGCAAGACCCGCGCCTGCCCTACCCCACCATCAAAGGGCAGGTGGATTATGAACTGTACAAGGTATGGCGCGAACACGTCCGGCTGGGGCTGGAACGCAACGACCAGATGTTCCGCAAGCTGCTGAATGCCTTCATGCGGCCCTACCAGTTGATCGTCTGGATGAACATCATCCTGTTCACCGTCGGTGTCGCGTCCTTCATCGCGGCCGTCGTCATGAGCGTGACGCGTGACCAGCCGCTCTACGCCGCGGTCTTCGCCGGATTGAGCGCCGCCACGTTCATCGGGTTCTTCATCAGCCGCCCGATGCGTGCGCTGGAAGAGAACCTGGAGTTTATCACCTGGCTGGGGATGATTTACAACACCTACTGGGCGCGCGTGGTCTACGCGATGGATCAGCAGACGGTGCAGCAAGATCTGTCCAGCGCCATCAAGGAATCGGCGGACGAGATTGACCGGCTCGTGCAGCGGCACGCCGAACTGGCGGGCAAGCGACCGGCCAACGACGCCGGATGAGAGAACCGCAAAACCCCGGCGCAGACTTTTTCACAGTCGCCCAGCCGGATCGATCCGGCGCTGTTGGTTAGCCCGGATATTCATATCCGGGCGGTCGCATGTGACCAGCCCTGCCGCGCTTCACGCGCTATAGTCGGCTGCGCTGGACCGCCCGGCGATCAAATCGCCGGGCTACGGGAACGGCGCCCCGTGAATGGAGCTATACGGACGGCATGGGTAACTCCGAATGACCATTCTGTGATGTCTCAATCCATTGCTGACCGGCGCGAAGCCGCCCCCACCGCTGCCTTTTCGCCGTCACAAAAAGTGGATCGCCTCGCTCCCTACATCCTCCTTGCGCTGACGCTCCTCGGCGGCGCGCGGCGCGTCCTGGCGCTCGATAGCAAGGGCCTCTGGCTCGACGAGGCGTTCTCGATCTGGCTGGCAAGGCAACCGCTGCCCGACGTGTATGGGTGGCTGCTGAAGATAGACCAGCACCCACCGCTCTATTACACGCTCCTGCACGTCTGGATGGCCGCGCTCGGCGATTCGGTGGGCGCGGTGCGGTTGCTCTCGGCCCTCTTCGGCGTGGCGACCATCCCGGTGATCTTCCTGCTGGGGCGGCGGCTGCTGGGCGCGCCGGGCGGGTTGATCGCCGCGGCCATCCTGACGGTCGCGCCGTTTCACGTCCGGTTCGCACAGGAAACGCGCATGTACACGCTGCTGGCGTTCAACGCGGCGTGCGCGCTCTACTTCCTGGCCCGGCTGCTCACCGACCCGCGGGCGGGTTCGGAGCCGTTGGGAGCCCAGATCGTGCGGTGGTTTGGCGCGCGGCGGGCGGGGACAGAGCGACGCCTGCCGCTCAGCACGGCGGCGACCGACCTGAGCTGGCTCGGATTAATTATCTTCACCGTCGCGACGATGCTCACCCACAACACGGCGATCCTGTTCACGCTCTCGATGAACCTCTTTGTGTTCGGCTTCATCGCGTGGCAACAACGAATTGACGCGCCCGTTCCAGCGACCGCGGCCTACCCGGCGCAACTGACCCCGCCCTCGGCGCACAACTGGCTGGCGGCGCAGGCGGGCATTCTGCTCTTGTGGAGTATATGGCTGCCGGGGTTCGTGGTACAGGCGCGGGGCGTGGATGCGGAGTTCTGGATTCAGAAGCCAACGCTGACTACGATTGCAACCGCTGTGGGTAATCTGTTCAGCGCGCACCTTCCTATCCAGAGCGCGTTCATCATCCCGGCCTTTGCCGTCTTCGCCGGGCTGAGTGCATTGGGCTTATACTATCTGCGGCGGCATCCGGCCCTGCCTCTTTTGCTGTTAACCCTGTTCGCCGCGCCGATCCTCGGCGAGTTGCTGGTGAGCCTGCGGCGGCCCATCTTCTACGACCGCACGCTGATCTACGTGACGCTGCCGGTTTATCTGTTGATGGCCGCGGGCGTTCAGCAATTGGGGCGAGCGTGGCGACCCGCAATGTGGGCAGCGCTGATCGCAGTTGCGGCCATCAGCGGCGTCTCACTGCATCAATACTACACAAATTTCGAAAAGGAGCAGTGGCGCGAGGCGGCCGCGTATCTCGCAGAGCAGGCGCAGGCGGGCGACCTGCTGATTTTCAACGCGACGTGGGTGCAGATTCCGTTTGATTACTATTTTCGCGATGCCAACGCGCCGCCGGTGGAAGAACGCGGCGCGCCGGTGGACCTCTTCGACCGTGGCCTGCTGGAACCGAAGATGACACGGGCCGACGCACCGCGCCTTCGCGAGCTGATTCAAGAGCGCGAGCGCGTCTGGCTGATTTATAGCCACAACTGGTACACTGACCCGGAGAGCATCGTCCCCGATGTGCTGGGCGCGGATCTGAAGCTGCTCGAAGAGCGCCCCTTCGTCGGGCTGGATGTGCGGTTGTACGGGGATGCTGCGCCGTAGCGAGGGTTTGGATCACGAAGACGCGAAGTGACACGAAATTAGCGAAGCGCGAAGACCGCGAAGGAGGACGCCATGACGTATCTTTACACGACTTTAGGGCCGAAACGAGCCGATGAACTGGGGATGATTTTGCCGCATGAACACATCTTCGTGGACCTGCGCACCTGGGATCAGCCGGGATATGGCGAGGCCGAGCCGGAGGATGTGATCGCGCGGATGGGGCCGGAGGTGGAGGCAGCGCAGGCTGCCGGCGTGACCGCGCTGGTAGACTGCGGCCCCATCGGCGTGGGGCGGCGCGCGGATATCCTGCAACGCGTGTCGGAGGCGACCGGGTTCCCCATCGTCGCGCCGACCGGCGTCTATCGCGAGCCGTGGGTGACCCCGTGGGCGCACGCATCGAGCGAGGATACGCTGTACGGCTGGATGCGCGATGAGTTGGACGGCAACATCATCGGCTCCGGCGTGCGCGCGGGGTTCATCAAGCTCAGCGCGGGGGATGACGGCATCACCCCGGTGGAGACGAAAATCCTGCGCGCCGGGGTGCGCGCCGCCATCGCGACCGGCGCGACCATCGGCAGCCACACCATCCGCGGCCGCGTGGTGCGCGACCAACTCGATATCATCGAGGGGCTGGGCGGCGCGCCGGGGCGCTTCATCTGGATTCACACCCAGGCCGAGCCGGATTTCGACCTACACCTGGAGATGGCGGGGCGCGGCTGCTGGATCGAATACGACAACATCGGCTGGGACCCGGCGGAGGACACGGCGCACATCGCGCGCCTCCAGCGGATGCTGGAGGCGGGTTACGCCGATCAACTGCTGTTGAGCCACGACATGGGCTGGTATGATCCGGCGCAACCGGGCGGCGGCGCGCCGCAGCCATTCACCTATTTGAGCACGACCTTCCTGCCGAAGTTGCGCGCTGCGGGCGTGGATGACGCGACGATCGAGAAGCTGACGCAGGATAATCCGTTTCGGGCGTTCGCGCGCTGACTCGCCTGCGGTGCGCGCGTAATGGTTTGGAACACGAAGACGCAAAGGGTCGCGAAGACCGCGAAGCGCGGAGATCGCGAAGGTGCGCAGCCAGATGCGCACTTCGCCGCGAGATGGAGCTTGTCATGGCGGAATGCGCATCCTCAGATGCGCACTCCGCTGGAGATGGTGTTGACTACGGCGCGGCGGGCAAGCGGTGGTAGAATGCACATATTGGCTGTATCGCAACCAACTTTAACTCGTCGAGGAGTAATCTTATGTCTACTTCAAGGCGCACCATCATCGGCGATGATCTGCCGAATATCCCGTGGGAAGACCGGGCCACAGGCGTTTCGGACGTGCTGCGGCGCTACTCGGGTAATCCCGTCATCCCGCGCGACCTGATCCCGTCGTCGAACAGCATTTTTAACAGCGCGGTCGTGCCCTACGAGGGCGCGTTCGCGGGGGTCTTCCGCTGCGACGACAAGGCGCGCACGATGCAGATTCACAGCGGGCGCAGCGCCGACGGCCTGAACTGGGAACTCAAGAACGAGCGCATCGAGTTCGTGCAGACGGGTGGCGAACCCTACACCTTCGAGTATGGGTACGACCCACGCGTCTGCTGGATCGAAGATCGTTACTATGTGACGTGGTGCAACGCCTACGAAGGCTGGCCGACCATCGGGCTGGGTTACACCCACGACTTCGAGACCTTCTACCAGATGGAGAACATCTTCATCCCCTACAACCGCAACGGCGTGCTCTTCCCGCGCAAGATCAAGGGGAAGTATGCGATCCTTAGCCGGCCCAGCGACCGCGGGCACACCCCCTTCGGCGACATCTACTACAGCGAGTCGCCCGACCTGATCCACTGGGGCTGCCATCGCTTCGTGGCGGGGACGACCAGCGGTTGGCAGAGCACCAAGATCGGCGCAGGGCCGACGTCCATCGAGACGACCGAGGGCTGGTTGCTCTTCTATCACGGCGTGCTGACCTCGTGCAACGGGTTCGTCTACAGTGCCGGCGCGATGCTCCTCGATCTGGAGGAGCCGTGGAAGGTGATGTACCGCACGAAGCCCTACCTGATCTCGCCGCAAAAGCTGTATGAACAGGTGGGTGACGTGCAGAACGTGGTGTTCCCCTGCGCCGCGCTCACCGACGCGGCGACGGGTCGGATCGCGATCTACTACGGCGCGGCGGACACGGTAACGGGCCTCGCGTTCTGCCAGGTGGATGAGATGATTGATTTTGTGAAGGCGAATGCGCTGTAAGTTGGTATCAGAATCTAGAAACCCGGTTTCTTCGAGAAACCGGGTTTCTGTTGATCATAAGAAAGGGAGAATCATTCATGGAGCAACAGTCACTATCCGGCGCGTGGCAGTTCAGGCAAGCCGATAACGAAGAATGGCTGCCGGCGACCGTGCCGGGCGGCGTGCATACCGACCTGATGGAAGCGGGGCGCATCCCCGACCCGTTCGTCGGCGACAACGAGCTGGCCGTCCAGTGGGTCGCCGAAACCGATTGGGAGTACACGCGAACGTTCACACCCGACGCGGCGGTGATGGCCCAGGAGCAGGTGTATCTGGTCTGCGACGGGCTGGACACCCTGGCCGAGGTGCGGCTCAACGGGAACCTGCTCGACAAGACGGACAACATGTTCCGCAAGTACTGGTGGGAAGTCAAGAACCAACTGCAACCCGGCGAGAACACGCTGACCATCCGCTTTGCGTCGCCCGTGTGCTACGTGCAGGAGAAGATGGCCGAGCGCGAGCTGCGCGGCGTCAGCCAGGCGATCCCCGGCGGGCCGTATCTGCGCAAGGCGCCGTGTCAGTGGGGTTGGGACTGGGGCCCGATGCTCCCGCCCATCGGCATCTGGAAGGACCTGCGGTTGGAAGGCTACACGGGCGCACGGCTGGGCAAGGTGCATCTGCGCCAGCGGCACGATGATGGCAGCGTCTTCATCACGGCGCACGTGATGGTCGAAAGCCTGGGGCGCGACCTCACCAGCCTGAACACGACGGTGACAATCACCGCGCCCGATGGCAAGACGACGGAACAAACAGCCCGCGTCGGGCCGGACGGGTCGGCGGTATTCGAGATACCAATCAAGGACGCGCAACTCTGGTGGCCGAACGGGTATGGCGAGCAACCGCTTCATGACGTGGTGGTATCCCTCACCGATGCGAACGGCGCATCGCTCGACCGGAGCGACTATCGCATGGGCCTGCGCACCATCGAGCTGCGGCAGGAACCGGATCAGTGGGGCAAGTCGTGGCAGTTCGTCGTCAACGGCGTGCCGATCTTCGCGAAGGGGTCGAACTGGATCCCGGCGGATTCATTCCCGACGCGCATCAGCGACGCGTATCTGGATGGGCTGATCCGGTCGGCGGCGGAGTCGCACCAGAACATGCTGCGGGTGTGGGGCGGCGGGCTGTACGAGGAAGAACGCTTCTACAACCTGTGCGACGAGTACGGCATCCTCGTGTGGCAGGAGTTCGCGTTCTCGTGCAGCATCTACCCACTGGATGACCCGGCCTACGTGGAGAACGTCCGCCAGGAGGCGATCCAGAATATGCGGCGCATCCGCCACCGGGCCAGCCTGTGCCTGTGGTGCGGGAACAACGAGATGGAATGGGGCTGGGAGATGTGGGGCTGGGCCGGCCTGACGCCGGAGGAGGAGCATCTACTCGAAGGGGCGAGCAGGATCCCGCGCTTGCGTGGCATCCTGCAAGGGCTGGCGGGGCGTACGCAGCCACCGGAAGATTGGCAGGCGTTGCGCGATGCCTACGATCAGTTCTTCCATCACACGCTGCCGGGTTGGGTGGCAGACGAGGATCCCGATACAGCCTACTGGCCCAGCTCGCCCTCTTCGGATACGCCGTTCCATGACGTGAATGGCGAAGCGCAGGGCGACGCGCACTACTGGGACGTGTGGCATGGGCGCAAGCCGTTCACCGCCTATCGCGACCAGTTCCCGCGCTTCATGAGCGAGTTCGGCTTCCAGGCGTTGCCCCCGCTGGAGACGATCAAGACCTACGCCGAACCTGCGAACTGGAACATGACCTCGTACCTCATGGAGCATCATCAACGCAGCGCGAGCGGCAACGGCCTGATGATCGGCCAGATGACCGACACATTCCAGATGCCGAAGGACTTCCCCGCGTTGGTCTACCTGAGCATGGTGTTGCAGGCGGAGGGCATCCGCTACGGCGTGGAGCACTATCGCCGCCACATGGATCGCATCGCGGGCGCGCTCTACTGGCAGCTCAACGACACCTGGCCGGTCGCGTCGTGGTCGAGCCTCGATTACTTCGGGCGGTGGAAGGCGCTGCACTACGCGTCCAAACGCTTCTTCGCACCGGTGATGCTCTCACTGGAGGACAAGGGAACGGAGATCGGCATTCACCTGAGCAGCGACCTGACCACGGCGTGGCAGGGCAAAGTGCGCTGGACGTTCGAGACGCTGGACGGCAACGTGCTGGACAGCGGAGAGGTGGGTGTGAACGCCGCACCGCTGGCCTCGACCCACGTGACGACGCTCGACTTCGCCGGGCAGATGACGGACGCGCAGAAGCGTGACATGGTCGTCATTGCGGAGCTGGTGCAGGGCGACGTGGTCGTGGCGCGCAACATCGCCACCTTCGTGCCGAACAAGCACCTGAGCCTGGACGAACCGGAGTTGAAACTAAGCGCGAAGCAAGAGGGCGACACGCTGCACATCGAGGTGAGCGCAGGCCGGCTGGCGCGCTTCGTGGAACTGAGCTTCGACGAGGCAGACGCGATCTTCAGCGACAACTACTTCGACCTGCCCGCGGGGCGCGCTGTGACGATCACGTGCGCGCTGCCGGAGGGCTGGTCGCTGGAGACGGCGGGGAAACGGGCGCGGGTGCAGTCGCTGTATAACTCGTTCGCGTAATGATGGGCAAGTCTTGCTGTTGCGTGCGCCCGCCAGGTGTGGGAATTACCGAAATCATGGGTGAATCCAGCCGCGGCGTGCGTCCGCCCGACCATAAATGGATCGGGCTACCAAATGGAAGCCCCCTGTAAGGGGGCTGGGAGACGGGTAGCGCTGCCCTTGCGAGTTTCTCTCGCAGGGGCGGCGCTGCTTGCCGTCATGCTCGCGCCGCAACCGTGGCTTAAGGCGGTTGCGGCGCTTCTGGTTCTTGCGCTGGCCGTATGGGATGCCGAGCCGTGGGTCTATCTCGCGGCGTTCTGCATCCCGTTTTCGTTTGTGCGCGTCGCGGCAGGGCCGCTGCTTTTTTCACCTGCGGATGTGACGGTGTGGGCCGCGGCGGTTGGGGCGGGCGCGGCGTGGCTGCTCCGCGGCCGCGAGTCTTACGGCGCGCGGCGATGGATCGGCGCGGACATGGCGGTGATCTTCCTGCTGCTGGCGGGCGCGGCGTCGCTGCTGGTCGCGCGGGATCTCATCGCCGGGCTGGATGGGTATCGGTTGCTGATCCTGCAACCGGCGCTGCTCTATGCCGTGGTACGGTTCGGGGGGCTAACGCAAACCAGGCTGAACCGGCTGGCCGACGCGTTCGTGCTGGGCGGGGTGGCGCTGGCGCTGGCGGGGCTGTGGCAATACGCGGGGCCGGGCTTCGTCGAGCAGGCGGACGGGGTCAAGCGGCTGCTCGTCCCCTTCTATGACTCGCCCAACCACATCGCGTTGTACCTGGGGCGCGTGGGCGCCGTGGCATTCGGCGTTGCCGCGTTCGCAGCGTCGCAGCCCCGCAGGTGGCTACACGCAGCGGCCTTCGGCGTGATACTGCTCGCCTTCACGCTCACCTATTCGCGCGCCGGATGGCTGCTGGGGCTGCCAGCCGCCGCGGTGACGGTCGCGCTGTTCGCCGGGCGGCGACGGCTTGCGGCGACGCTGACGGTGATCGCGCTGGCGGTGGTCGTGCTGCTGCCCCTCCTCGGCGCGCCGCGCTTCGGGTCGCTACTCGCATTGGACGACGGCACGGCGGAGTCGCGGCTGCTTATCTGGCGCGGGACGGCCCGCATGATCATCGCGCACCCTCTCCTCGGCGTCGGGATCGGCAACTACTACACGAATTACCCGCAGTACATGCTGCCGGAGGCATGGCACGAGCCGCTCCTGTATCACGCGCACAACGCCGCCCTCGATTTCTGGAGCATGCTGGGGATCGGGGGGCTGGCCGCGTTCGTCTGGCTGGAGGCCGCGTTCTGGGGGATGGCGCTGCGGTTGCGGCGCGTCCCCCTCTCGCCCGATGCGCGCGCCCTGCTGATCGGCGCGGCGGCAGGGATGGTCTATGCGCTGGCGCACGGGCTGGTGGACACGCTCTACTTCCTGCCCGATCTCGCGCTGGCTTTCATGCTGACGCTGGGGATGGTGGCCGCGCTGGGGGATGGACAGGATTTACAGGATGAACAGGATTTGTTCGGCTCCGCTAAAAGCTGATCGTTGCATTGGAACGCAAGCGATGTCATAATAATCCAGAAGATATTTGATACGTAGGAGGAATGAGCATGGACAGAATCAGCGTGGACCCAACAATCCATTTCGGCAAACCGTGCGTCGCCGGGACGCGCATCACCGTTCAGAGCGTCCTGGAATTGCTCAACGAAGGCTTGTCATTCGAAACTATTATCCAGGACTATTATCCTGATCTGAGCATCGAGGATATCCAGGCTTGCATCCAATATGCGATTGCTGTGGTTGCGGCTGAGGACATACATCTGGCGGCGCTTTCGGGATGAAGCTGCTACTCGATCAGGATGTATATGCGGTCACGGCGCGCTATCTCGCTGAGCTAGGGCATGATGTTGTCAGCGCTGCTGAACTCGGGTTGTCTCGTGCTTCAGATGAGGAATTGCTGAACCTCGCTCACGCGCAGGGTCGCATCTTCATCACACGTGACAGAGATTTCGGAAACCTGGTGTTTGTCAGAGCACTCGGAGCAGGAGTGATCTATCTTCGCGTCTTGCCATCTACCTTGAACGCCGTTCACGCCGAGATGGGACGCGTCTTGACGCAGTATACGGAAACGGAGTTGGCGCACGCCTTCGTCGTCATTACCGCAGATGGACACAGGTTGCGCCGACTGACTCGCGAGTAGCAGGATGGGTCATTGAATATCGATTTAGAAGGTTAGCTCGGTAGACAAAACTGGTTGAGGAAACTGAGCATGGAATATGATCACAAAGCAGCTAACACCAAGCATGAAGAACTTCTTCAGATAGCGATTCAAGCCCTTCCCAGCTCATTGGCAGATCGCAAGGATCTTGGCGAAAAGATCGTGGAGGGTTTTGTTAAAATCACTCCACCAGCGCATGAGTCGCGCCGAATTGAGTCCTTGACAATAGAGAACGCGGGACAGCGAGGCGGCTCATCGGTAAAACCAGGTAACATCCTTCTCAGTCCAAAAAAGTTAGTTAAGATTCTTCCTGACATTGTCCTCACGACTGCAGGATTGAACAGTCAACAACAATGGGTTATACCATTCGCAATGCTTCATATTTGGAATACTCTTTGGAGCAACCTTACAATCGAGATCGATCGAAGTCATGCAATGGCGATTGTCGCCATGTGGACACATCGGGATAGTGAAGATCGTATTACGGAAGATGAGGCATTTATCAATACAAACGAGTTACTGGAAACAAATGGATTCTTACCACTTAGCCAAGCTGAGTTCACCAAAGTAATCACTGAACTCGGCAACATGCGTTGCATCGAGCTCGACAATGGAGTCATTTGGTTAAGGGAATGGGTTCGACTAAAGTATACTTGAACATGTAGTTACAACACCCGTTATCGTTGATGCAGCGTCACTTTGGTCAGATAACGAGTTCTGAGCAGGACGGGCGCTCCTCTTATGTGTACTGTACTCTTAAACCGCCTGCCGCAGCGTCACCGGATGTATCTCGGCGCGACCATCGTAATACACGGCGACCCACTGGGCCACGCGCTCGCCGAGCCGGACGCAGGCGGCGACCTCCGCATCGGTGCGCGGTTCGCCGGGGATGGCAGCGCCGTAGTGCAGCGTGAATTTGGGCGCGACGTAGTCGGTGACGCCGAACACCAGGAAACCGAAGTTCATCAGCATCACCAGCGTCGCCAGGTTGGCGATCTCCGCGCCGCCACCCCAGCCCCCTTCTGAGCTGAACGCGCAGGCAAATTTCCCGTCTACTTTGCCCCATACATCGTCGCAGACCTCGTCCCAAAAGCGCTTCATCTTCCACGACATGACGCCCAGGTTGGTCGGCGTGCCGACGGCCAGTCCGTCACACCAGAAAACATCGGCTGCTGTGGCCTCGGCCACTGAACACACGCGCACCTCGATGCCCGGCACACTCGCCGCGCCGTCCGCGACGTAACGCGCCATCTTCGCCGTGTGGCCGGTCTTGCTGTCGTACAGAATCAGGACATTACCCATGGATATTCAGCCTTATACGCGGAAGGTGCAACGCACTGCCGAAGTGTGTCACACCCTGGTGATTTATCCCAAGCGCAGAACCAGCCCCTCGTTCGGTTCGAGCATCAGGCGGCCGGGGTTGATCTTGCCTGCACGATCCATGCCGGTGGTGACGGCGACCTGCGCCACAGCCCCGGCCACGGCGCTGAAGTCCAGCGTGTGCGACCGCTCGCTGAAGTTGAGGGCGATGAGGAAGCTGCCCCCACCCGGCGCGCTGCGCACGTAGGCGAAAATGTCATCGGTCCCAGCGTCGAGTGAGCGGTACGCACCGCTATGCAGCGCAGGCTCCGCGTGGCGGAGCTCGGTCAGCGTGCGATAGAGGCTGAGCATGGAGCGCGGATCAGCGGACTGGACCGCGACGTTCCGCGTGCGATAGTCGGCGGCGAGCGGCAGCCACGGGGTGACGCCGGGTTCGGTGAAGCCGGCATTAGGTGAGGCGTCCCATTGCATGGGCGTGCGCACCGGATCGCGACCCACCACATCGGCGATCTCCGGCTGGTTGACAGCAGGCGGGTCCTGGATCATCTCCGGTGGGATGGGCACGTTCTCCATCCCCAACTCCTCGCCGTAATAAGTGGTGGGCGTGCCGCGCAGCGTCAGCAGCATCATGTTCGCGACGCGCGCCTGCGCCGGGCCGGCACGGCTGGCAACACGCTTCTGGTCGTGGTTGCCCAGCACCCAGTTGGGCCACGCGTCGGAGGGCAGCGAGGCTTCGTAGGCATCCACCGCCTTCCGCACCGTCTGCGCATCCCACGGCGTATTAATCAACTGGAAGTTGAACGGCATATGCGCCTCGTCGTGATCTGCGCCGAAGTAGGTGGCGAGTTTGTCGTTCGGCAGGTAGATCTCGCCGACCATCATGCGCTCGTCGTATGCATCGAGGACGGCGCGCATCGCGCGGATCAGTTCGTGGACCTCGGGCCGATCCGCCGTGTAGATGTGCAACACGCTGTTGTGCGGATTGACGCCGTCCCAATCGGGGTTGGGCGGCTCGTCGCGGAATTGCTCGTCCTTGATCATCAGCCACAGCACGTCGACGCGGAAGCCGTCCACGCCGCGGTCGAGCCAGAAGCGGAGGGTGTCCATCAACGCCGCCCGCACCTCGGGGTTGCGATAGTTGAGCTCAGGCTGCTGCTTGACGAAC
>JBBQRS010000062.1:0-29248 GCA_038214535.1 Anaerolineae bacterium | reverse complement strand
CAATTCGGCGGCGGGTTCGGCGATGCCGGGTGCAAGGGTCGCCTCGTCGGTCGCTTCACCCGACTGCACGGCAAGCAACACGGCGCGTTCGGACGGCGTCAGCGCGTTGAAATCGTGGTTGAAGAAGCCGCGTAGCGTCGGCTCAACCGAATAGTCGCGTTCCACCGGGGCGCGGAGCGTACCGTCTTCCTGATAGAGCCGCGAACACATCACCTGCGTCAGGTACGGGTGGCCGTTAGTGGCGTCCAGAACCGCCTCGATCACTTCGCGGGCCGCCGACACGTGTTGGTCTGCCGGCATCTGAGCCTGCACCACCAGGCTGCGAATTGCGCCGGGCGACAGGTTCCCCAGCATCTGCGAGAGGTCGAAACCCTCCAAAAACGGCGACGTGGACCAGCCGGCGCAGATGTCGTGAAGCTGGAAGATGCCGCGGGTCGAGGCCATCACAACGCGCAGGCCCGCGCCGTCGGTCAGCTCGCGGTGCAGACGTTGCAATGCTTCCGGCTCGGCGCGCGCGATCTTGAGCAGCGCTTCCGTCTCGTCGCAGAGCAGGAGCAGCTCGCGCCCCGCACTCAGGACGGCGCGGCGCAGGCTGCGCAGGATCACGATGGGATCATCGCCCATCCCGACAGGTGAAAGTCCCAACGGCTCGAAACGCGGGCCATACGCGCCGATCGCGTCGGCCAGATATTGTCCCAAACGCGCGAACGATTCCGCGCCCTGCATGTCCCAAAACACAGGAATGCGCGTATTCTGAGCAAGCGCCAGCGCTTCGAGTTGGCGCAGCGTGGAGGTCTTGCCGATGCGGCGCGTACCGATCAGCCAGCAGGCGTGGGCCGAGCCGTTGATGAGGTAGTCGAGCAGCGCCTCTCGCCCGTAAAAACGGGGGCCGGTGACATATGCGCCCGTGACGTATGGATTACGCAAGCAATTTCTCCCCGGAGACTCTCGACCTCACCAAGTTGTCTATCCGAAAACTCGTAGTTTAGCCTCTTGTGGGCGCCCGCGACGGGCACAAGGCCCTATACTACAGGATTTCTCGGATAAATTCTACGGCGTTTTGTCGCTCGCCTGTACAGTCAGTGCGCGCGGGCGCTCGAACACCAGGCCGCGCATCGGGTCAAGCACGACTTCCAGCCCGTCCGTCAGCGCGTCCAGACCACCCGTCACGCCGATAATCGCGGGAAGGCCCAACTCCAGCGCGGTCAGACGACAATGCGCGTTCGCGCCGCCCTGCTCGGTGATGAGACCCCTTGCGCGCGCCAGCACCGGCAGAAATGTGCGGTCGGTGAACGGCGTGACGATGATCTCATCAGGCTCAATACGTGCGTTCTCAGGGATCGGCGCAGATATCCGGCGGACGCGCCCCAGCACCCGGCGCTCACCTACGCCAATGCCGCGCGCCAGCACGCGCTCGATCAGGTGTACCATCATCAGGTTGGTCACGCCGCCGCCCGTCCCCGGCGAACCACCCGTGACAACCACCACGTCACCCTCCTGCACGTAGCCGGCTTTTTGCGCCGCATCTACGGCTTCTTTGATGATGGTGTCCGTATCGGGCGCGCGCTTGGAGAGCAGCGGATAGACGCCCCAGTAGAGCACCAGTTCGCGTTGCGTGAAGAGGCTGGGCGTCACGGCGATGATGGGGCACGGCGGGCGGAAAGCCGACACGGCGCGCGCCGTCTGGCCGGATGCGGTCGGCGTCACGATGGCCGCCGCGCTGAGGTCAATCGCCGTCTCCACTGAGGCGTGCGCGACCGCCTGGGCGAAAGTGCGCCCGGCTTTGGCCGGCAGTTGGTAGAAGGTGTGCGCCGCCTGCTCTCGCTCGACTTCGGACGCGATGCGCGCCATCGTCTGGACGCTCTCTACCGGGTACTTCCCCGCCGCGGTTTCGCCCGAAAGCATCACCGCATCGGAGCCGTCGAGGACGGCGTTCGCGACGTCGCTGGCCTCCGCGCGCGTGGGTCGCGGGTTGCGCTCCATGGATTCGAGCATCTGGGTCGCCGTGATGACCGGTTTGCCGGCTTCGTTGCAGTTGCGGATAATCATCTTCTGTAACATGGGCACGGCCTCCGGCGAAAGCTCAATGCCCAGATCGCCGCGCGCCACCATAATGCCATCCGATGCCGCGATGATATCCATGATATTGTGGATGGCCTCGGGCTTCTCGATCTTGGCGATCACGGGGGTAGCCCGGCCATACATCGAAAACTCACGGATGTAGGCTTTCAGATCGAGCACCTCCTGCGCGGTCCGCACGAAGGAGAGCGCAAGCCAGTCCGCGCCGTGATCTATGGCAAAGCGCAGATCTTCGAGGTCCTTATCGGTGATCGCGGGGATCGAGAAATCGGCGCGTGGTAGATTCAACCCCTTGTTCGAGTTGATGACACCGCCGGTGAACGCCTGGGCCACGACTTCCCTGGCCCCATCGGTCGCAATCACCTGGAGTTCGAGCAGCCCGTCGTCTATCATGATCCGGTCGCCGGGCTGCACCACTGCGGGCAGGCGGTCGAACTGGACGGGGATGCGTCCCGGCTCTCCCACAATATCATCGGTCGTCAGGGTCACTCGCTCGCCGGCGCGGAGCGGCACGCCGCTCGCCGGCATGATGCCGACCCGCAGCTTCGGGCCTTGCAGATCGGCCAGGATGGCAACCGGTTTGCTAGATTCTTCGGAGAGCGCACGGATGCGGCGCATGTTTTCCGCGTGGCCTTCGTGGTCGCCGTGCGAGAAGTTCAGCCGCGCCACGTCCATGCCGGCCTTTATCATCTCCCGCAGGGCTTCCGGCTCGCGGCTGGCCGGGCCGATGGTGCAAACGATCTTGGTGCGCAGCATGGTCATAGCCCGAGGTGGTGCAAGAAATAGGGCATCTGCCGCCGCCACCACGGCCAGTCGTGGTTCACGTCATGGCCCCAGATATCTACCCAGCAGGGCACATCTTTCGCTTCCAGGATACTCTTCAGCGCCAGCGCATCGGAGAGCATCTCCTCGTCCCACGCGCCCTGCCCTGCCGAGACGATGATATCGCTGCGCCGGTACTGATCGAGATACCAGTCATCGGTGAGATTGGGCAGATACGCCAGCGGCGTGTTGAAATAGATGTTGTCGTCCGTGTAGTCGCCGATGAACATGCTGAGTTGCATCAGCCCGCTGAGCGAAATAAGAGCGTCAAAGACATCGGGGTGCCGGAAAAAGAAATTGGCAGAATGGTAGGCGCCCATGCTGCACCCGGTGGAGAGAAACTTACCGAAATGGCCGCGGCTGCGAATAAACGGCGCGACCTCCGCGATGACATAACGGTTATAGTCGTTGTGGCGCAGGGCGCGATCGGCGGGGTGGATCGCGGTGTTGCACCAGGATTGGTTATCCACACTGTCTATGGTGACGAACTGGACGCGTCCTGCGTCAATCGAGGGGGCGCAGGCATCAATCATGCCGAAGTCTTCGTACTCGTAAAATCGTCCGCCCTGGGTGGGAAAGACGACCACCGGCTTGCCCGCATGGCCGTAGACCTTAAGTTCCATGTCCTGATTAAGGTTCGGGCTCCACCATTTGTGATATTCGACGTGCATGGTTATGGCTCCATCTCCTGGATATACTCGGCTCCGGCCAGCGCCTCATCCAGGTCAGGCGTGCGCAGGATATACGCATAATCGCCCATCGCAACCCGGAAGATCGGACTCATCGGTTGATGATGCACGATCTGCAGACCAAAGGCATCCATGATCTGCTCGTGCGTATGCACGTAGGGTTTGTCGAACTTGCGCCCGGCATACAGGCAGTGATATTTCGTGCTGTAGGCCTCGACAAACCGGTTGTTGATGACGATATTGGCCCATTCCCAGTAGAGATCAATCTCGTTGGCCCAGTTCCACATATCCACGGTCGGGCCGCCGGGTGGGCGCAGGTTGAGCTCGAGGCCCAGCAATCGCCCATCGGGTAGCCGGAAGAACTCGATGTGAAAGAAGCGCTCGCGTACGTCGAACTCACGCAGGGTGCGCCGTCCGGCCTCGTCCAGGTCGCGCGGGATGTTGCGTAAGGTGTAATAATAAACGTGAAGGTCCTCGTTGACGACCTCCATGATGCCCTGGCTGTAACGCAGCGACGAGAGAAAAACCGGGTTGCCATCTTTATCGGTCAGCCCGTCGAATGTGCAAATCTCGCCGCAGATGAACTCCTCCAGCAGGTAATCAGTAGGCGGGTGTGTGGCGATGAAGCGCTCCAGGTCGGCGTCGTCGGCGATCTTGTAGGTGTTTGACGCGCCGACGCCAATGTCCGGCTTGGCGACAATGGGGTAGCCGACTTCCTGCACGAACTGCCGGGCCTGCGCCGGGTTCTCATACAGCACGCCGCGCGCGACCGCAACCCCCGCGGCCTCGAAGGCGCGCCGCATCTGCGACTTGCGCTTGAGGCGCGCGATGCCGCCGCGTTTTGGCCCCGGAATGTTGAAGTCGCTGCGTAGGCCGGCTTCCGTCTCGAGCCAGTACTCGGTGTGCGACTCGATGCGGTCAATCTTGCCGTAGCGGTGAGTGAAGTAGCCGCACGCGCGCAGAAGCTGGTCGTGGCTGTGCATATCCTCGACCCGATAATACTCGGTGAGCGCGCCCTGCAACTCAGGGTTCAACTGTTCATAGGGTTCATCTGCCAGGCCAAGCACCCGCGCGCCCAACCGATGCAGGTTAACGGCGAATAGATGATAATTTGGCGGGAAATGCGGCGATAAGTGAATATAATTCATGACACCATCCATCTCATGTGGGGTTGCCTCGCAGCAACGCTCCATGTGATTTTACTTTGGTTACGGAGGGCTGTCAATGCAAAATGACGCCTTGACGCACCGCGACCCGTGGGGTAACATGCCCGCGAGTGCAAGGAGTCTACGCGTGACCACAATCTCACCCCTGGATGAAACGGCAGCCCAAAAGGCTTTCGCCGCCGCAATCTATCATCGCTTGCTGGAGATATACGGCGAACCGCACTGGCGCGCCCACTACCCGCCGATGGATGAACTGGTGCTGACCTTCTTAAGCCAGAGCACCAGCGATCTCAACTCGGGGCGTGCGTTCGATGCGCTTAAGGCGCGCTACCCGACGTGGCAGGACTTGCTCGACGCGCCCACTGCCGAAGTCGTGGAGATCATGCGGCCGGCGGGGCTGGCCCAGCAGAAAGCGCCGCGCATCCAGGCCGCGCTCCGGCGCATCCTCGAAGAGCGCGGCGAACTCAGCATTGATTTCCTGGCCGACATGCCCACCCCCGACGCGCTCGCCTGGCTCACTTCATTCAATGGCATCGGCCACAAGACTGCTTCCATCGTCCTCTTGTTTTCCTTCGGGAAGGCGGCTTTCCCGGTAGACACCCACGTCGGGCGGGTATCGCGCCGCCTGGGGCTGGCGGGCCCAAAGGATAGCGAAGAGAAAATCAAGGGCATCTGGGAGCGCCTGACGCCGCCCGAATGGTATTACCCTTTACACCTGAACCTCATTCGGCACGGCCGCGAGATCTGCCATGCGCGAGGTCCGGAATGTTGGCGTTGCCCCTTGCGCGACCCGTGCGCCTACGAACCCAAGACGCCTACGCCGATTGGGTAAAACATCACAAAGAAATCCTTGCTTTCGCGCCCTCTCTATAGTAAAATATGGGCCTGAATTGACGACTGCCAGATCACTGCCCGCCTTCGCAGCGGAGAAGATATGCATCAGAATTACATCGCCGGTCAGTGGGTGGATGCCCTTTCGGGGCGCACGTTTGCTTCGCTAAATCCCGCGAATGGCGAGTTGATTGGCGAGGTGCCCGAATGCGGCGCCGAAGACGTTGCGCGCGCCGTTGGGGGGGCCGAAAAGGCCTTTATTAAGTGGCGCAGCGTCCCCGCCCCCAAACGCGGCGAGATCCTCTACCGCGTCGCTCGCAAGCTCGAAGATGAAAAGGAGCGCCTGTCTCAGCTTTTAACGCGCGAGATGGGCAAGGTCATCGCGGAGGCACGCGGCGACGTGCAAGAGGCCATTGACATGGCCTATTACATGGCCGGGGAAGGCCGGCGACTGCTGGGTTACACCGCGCCGGTCGAGTTGCCCGACAAATTCGGCATGGCGATGCGCGACCCGGTTGGCGTGGTGGCGTGCATCACCCCCTGGAACTTCCCGATTGCCATTCCGAGTTGGAAGACGCTGCCCGCGCTGATTGCCGGCAACGCGGTGATCTTCAAGCCAGCGTCGGATACGCCGATCCTGGGCATCGAATTCGTCCGCATTTTCGAGGAAGCCGGTCTCCCGCCGGGCGTCCTCAGCGTAATCACCGGCCCCGGCGGCTCAGTGGGCGAGGCGCTGATCTCGCATCCGAGCGTCAAAGTGGTTTCGTTCACCGGTTCCACCGAGGCCGGACGGCGCGTCTCGGAACTTGCCGCGCCGGGGCTGAAGAAGGTCTCGCTGGAGTTGGGCGGCAAGAACGCCATCAGCGTGATGGATGACGCCGACCTCGACCTGGCGCTGGACGGCATCCTGTGGTCGGCATTCGGCACCACGGGGCAGCGCTGCACGGCGTGTTCGCGCGTGATCGTCCAGCGCGGCATCCACGACGCCCTGATGGAACGGCTCGTCGCCCGCACGGAGGCGCTCCGGCTGGGCGATGGTTTATTGCCGACGACTGACGTGGGGCCGATCATCAACCGGCGGGCGCTGGAGAACATTGATCGCTACGTGAAGATCGGGGCCGGGGAAGGCGCACGATTAGCGACGGGCGGCGCACCGGTGACCGTCGAGGGGCTGGAAAGCGGCAATTATTATGCGCCGACCATTTTCGACGCAGTACAGCCTGACATGCGCATCGCGCAGGAAGAGATTTTCGGGCCGGTGCTCAGCGTCATCACGGTGGCTGATCTGGCAGAGGCCGTCGCGGTGAACAACGCCACGGCATACGGGTTGTCCAGCTCGATCTTCACCGAGAACGTCAACGCAGCCTTTGCGGCGATCCGCGACCTGACCACCGGCATCGTGTACATCAACGCCGGCACCATCGGCGCGGAGATTCAGTTCCCGTTCGGCGGCACGCGCGGCACCGGCAACGGCCACCGCGAGGCAGGGCAGGCAGCCCTGGAAGTGTTCACCGAGTGGAAATCAGTTTACGTAGATTACAGCGGGCGCCTGCAACGGGCGCAAATTGACACAGATCAGATTGTACAGGTGTGATATGTCTGAAATAACTCCCACGATTGCTGCTGAGGACATGGCTTTCAAGAAGTTGCGCCAGGTGACGGTTGAAGCGGACGAGCGCATCGAGGAAGTCAACCAGTTGCTGGCCGACGGCTGGAAACTGATCACGATCGGGCACACGGCGCAGGCCACGGTGTACGTGTTGGGGCGCTCGGAAGACAAGCCGAAACGCACGACCGGCTTCCTGCCGAACAACCCGACGGGAGCGGCATGATGGAAGCCAAGAACGCGGACACCTCCGGCGTTCCTGAAGAACTGGAGCGCAACATCTTCCTGACCACGGTGGACAGCGTGTACAACTGGGGGCGCGCCCGCTCGATGTGGCCGATGATGTTCGGGCTGGCGTGCTGCGCCATCGAGATGATCGCCGTGCAAGCCGCGCGCTTCGACATGAGCCGGTTCGGCATGGAGATCATGCGCGCCTCGCCGCGCCAGGCCGACCTGATGATCGTCTCCGGTACGGTCACCAAGAAAATGGTGCCGAACATCGTGCGCCTCTACAACCAGATGGCCGAGCCGAAATACGTGATGGCGATGGGCGCGTGCGCTTCGTCGGGCGGGCCGTTCAAGGAAGGCTACAACGTCGTGTCGGGGATTGACAAGTACGTGCCGGTAGACGTTTACGTGCCGGGCTGCCCGCCGACCCCCGAGGCGCTGATTTACGGCGCGCTGAAGATTCACGAGAAGGTCTTCAAGCAGTCCATCTCGACCGTGCCGTGGTATCGCAAGGATCAACTCAACGAGCCGCTTCCCATGCCGGTGCTGGGGCCTGACCTGTACAACCCGAAGGATCGCGAGGCGCTGAAGCGGTTGGCCGAGATTGCGACGACAGAACAGGTCGCCGGCGAAGAAGATGCGCGCGTCGAGCCGGAGACCATCACGGAAGCCGCGTGACGCAAGTAAGAGGGACATAGATGAGCACCACAGCCGAACCAATGACGCAGACCGAGGCCGCGCCCACCGAACTGCCGTACAGCGACGTTGCGCCGGGCGCAGTCGTGGAAGTCTCCGCTAACGGGCTGATCGTCTCCGCGGAGCATTTGCTGCAACTGGCGCGGCATCTGCGCGACCACGAGGGATACGATTATCTCTCGATGGTCACCAGCGTGGACTGGCCCGGCTATTTTGAGGTGGTGTATTACCTCTACGGGGTCGCCAAACCGAAGGATGCCCTGGTGCTGAAGGTTCGCCTGACCGACAAAGCGGCGCCGGTGCTGCCATCGGTGACGTCCGTCTGGCGCGGGGCCGATCTGCAAGAGCGCGAAATCTACGACATGATGGGCATCCGCTTCGAGGGCCATCCCAACCTGCGCCGCATCCTGTTGTGGGAAGGCTTCGAGGGCTACCCGCTGCGCAAGGATTTCCGGGAACCCTATTTCGAAGAAGACAGCAAACCCTTCAAGAGCCGCCACCCCGATGGGGAGCATGTGTGGGCCGAGGATCGGGTGCCCTGGCGCGACAACGTGACCTATCCGGTGGCGTGGGACCCCGATTTGTGGACGCAACCGCAGGTGCAATATCGTCGCCTGATGGGCGTCGAGGAGATGGGCAGCGCCACGGGCGACATCCGCACCGAGCGGATGCTGATCAACATGGGGCCGCAACACCCCAGCACGCACGGCGTCTTCCGCATGGTCGCCGCGCTCGAGGGCGAGACGATCGTCGGGCTGGAGCCGGAGATCGGCTATCTGCATCGCTGCCACGAGAAGATCGGCGAGCGCAACACCTACATCATGAACATCCCGTTCACCGACCGGCTCGATTACATCACCTCCATGTCGAACAACCTGGGGTATGTGCTGGCCGTCGAGAAGCTGATGGGGCTGGAAATCCCGGAGCGCGCCGATTATCTGCGCGTGATCATGGCCGAGTTCACCCGCATCGTCAGCCACTTGATCGCCATCGGGTTCCTCTTCAACGACCTGGGCGCGTATTTCACGCCGGCGCTCTATGGCCTGCGCGAGCGCGAGCTGATCCTCGACCTGTTCGAGTCCGTATCCGGTTCGCGCATGATGTGCAATTATATGCGCTTCGGCGGCGTGTTCGCCGACATTCCGGTCGGCTGGATGGAACGGGCGCGCGAACTGGTGTGGAACCGGTTGCCCCGCGTGATGGAGAGCTTCGAGAAGATGTTGACGGGCAACGAGATCTTCCTGGCCCGCAGCAAGGGCATCGGCGTGCTGAGCGCCGAGGACGCCATCGCCACCAGCATGGCCGGACCGATGCTGCGCGCGTCGGGCGTGTCCTATGACATCCGGCGGGCCGAGCCGTACTCCATTTATGACCGGTTCGAGTTCGACGTGGTGACCCGGCCCGAGGGCGACGTGTGGGCGCGGTTCATCGTGCGAATGCGCGAGATTTACGAGAGCCTGCGCATCCTGAAGCAGGCTCTGGATGGGATGCCGGAAGGCCCCATCATGCCGGAGGGCAAGAAGCAATATCAGGTGCGCGTGCCGGCGGGCGAGGCCTATTCCCGCATCGAGGGGGCGAAGGGTGAACTGGGGTTCTACGTCGTCAGCGATGGCAAACCCAACCCGTATCGCTATCACGTCCGCGCGCCAACCTTCATCAACCTGACCAGCCTGGAACAGATCAGCCTCGGCCACAAGATCGCCGACGCCGTGGTGATCCTCGGCGCGGTGGATATCATCCTGGGTGAAGTGGACAGGTAACCCCCGATCAGTCTGTGACCGAGGATAATCCCCGATCACAAGCCGACCGGGGATAAGGAGCGACGTATGTTTGGAACCGGGGTACTCAAGGGACTCGGCGTCACCATTAAAGAATTCGTCGGCACGTATGTGGACGACGTTAAGAAGATACCGAGCCGCTATGCCGGCGGGCGCGAAGAGATTGATCAGAGCAACGTGGACGAGCAGACCGGCTTGTTCACGATCCAATATCCGGAAGAGCGCCGCAAGCTGCCGGAGCGCTTCCGCTATATCCCGATGCTGATCTACGACGCGGAGACCGGCGAGGACAAATGCACGGCGTGCGGCATCTGCGCGAAGGTGTGCCCTCCCCAGTGCATCTGGATCGTGCGCGCCAAGGACGAGTCGGGCAAGCCGATGACGAAGCCCAGCGAGTTCTACATTGATACGACCATCTGCATGAACTGTGGGCTGTGCGCCGAGTTCTGCCCGTTCGATGCGATCAAGATGAACCACGATTACGAGATTGCAGCCTACGAGCGGATGCCGAACCTGATTTTTGACCTGAAAGAGCTGAGCGTGCCGACGACCTACTACGCGCGCATCCGCCCGACCGATTGGGCCGCGGAAGAAGAAGCGCGCCTGACGAAAGAGGCAGAGAAGGCCGCCAAGGATGCCGAACGCGCGGCTAAGGCCGCAGCCGCTGCGGCAGCCAAGGCGGAGGCCGGTGATGCAACGGTTGCGCCGGCTGCGCGCGGCAAGATGAGCCCGGAAGAGGTCGAGCGGTTGAAGGCCGAGGCCGCCGCCAAGCGCGCGGCAAAGGCGAAGGCCGAGGCCGACGGCGCAGAGTGACGACCCGCAAGGAGCCAAAAGATGTGGTCAAAGCGGTAGAGTTCTTACAGCCTAAAACGGCCATCCTGATGCATGATAATACATTGGATGTCATCGCACAGGACGCACGTTCGGTGGCCGACGCCATTGCCGCGCAGCCCCGGCCAAACCGGTGCTGCTTGCGCCCGGCGAGTCGCTGACCACGTAGCCTGGAAGGAGAGCTTAACATGGAAATTGCAGCGCTGACCCTCGCCATCCTTGCGCTGTGGGTCTCTTATTTCGCGTTGCGGCGCGCCGGCGCGTTGGATCAACGGCTCTCGCGCCTCGAGAGCAGCCTCTACAGCCTCAAGTCCGACATCATGGACCAACGCGAGGCGCTGGATGAGCAGTTCATGGAGCTGCGCCTCGAAATGCAACGCCAACGGGGCGATGTGCAATTCACGCCCACAATGACCATGGCCGAGGCGATGGCGGTGCATCCCCGCGTCAACGATGTGCTCGCAAACTTCCACCTCGGCGGCTGTTCGCATTGCGTCGTCAGCGACGTGGATACGATTGAAGGCGCATGCAAGACCTACGGGGTAGACGAGAAAGCCCTGATGCTGGCGTTGAACGGGTTGCTTGAACCCGGCGGTGGCGGCTCGACCGGCCCGACTGCGGAGAAAGTTTCTAATGTGAAGGTGACGTTCTGAAAATGTACCCAAAAGCTGAGTTGTTATTTCCGCCGCGCCTGATTGCGTCACTGCGGAATTTGCGCGGTCCCGAGTGGGCGGCCCTGGTGGATAGCGTCACGAATCTGCCGGAGACAGATCCCGACAGCCTGGCGTTTACGCTGATGATGATCCGGTTAGACGGCTGTATCAAATGCCACGAAGGCAGCTTCCGCTACATGCGCGGGTGCCAGTTGTGCGCGTCTCAAACCGTCGTGCAATTCAAGGGCGAAGACGCCGAACTGGTCGTCGTCTATCAGAAGGCGCGCCGCGACGTGGACGCGTATCTCTCCGGGTCGCCGGTGTCGGAAGAGGATGAGGAAGAGACCGCCGGATCGCTGGAGGAAGCTCCTTACCTGCCATGAGCGAACGGTTGCGTGTGGCCGTCATTGGGGCAGGCCCGGCGGGGCTGGCCGCCGCTTATGACCTCGTTCGCGCGGGCCATCGCGTCACGGTGTTCGAGGCCGCCCCCGAAGTCGGCGGGCTGGCCGCAGGCTTCAAGGCCCCACATTGGGACTGGAGCCTGGAGAAGTACTATCATCACTGGTTCGCCTCCGACCGGCACATCCTCGGCCTGATCTCCGAATTGGGGTGGAGCGACAAGGTCGTCTTTCGCCGCCCCTACACGGTCGTCTACTATCAGGGCAAGTTTCAACCGCTGGACTCCTACGGCGAGGCATTCAAGTTCACCGTCCAACACTTCTCGCCGATAGACCTCGTGCGTTTCGGGTCGGTGGGGGTGTTCCTCAAGAAGACGGAGAACTGGAAGGCGCTGGAAGCCTACACGGCGGACGAGTGGATGCGCGCCAAAGTGGGGTCGCGTGTCTACGAGGCTATCTGGAAGCCGCTGTTGGTGGGGAAGTTCGGGGAAGAGAACCTGAACGTGGTGAACATGGCGTGGCTGTGGGCGCGCATCCACGCACGCACCACGCAACTGGGCACGTTCGAGGGCGGATTCCAGGCGTTCATGGATCAGTTTGCGGCGGTGGGGCGCGACCTGGGCGCGGAGATCCGGCTATCTTGTCCCGTGACGGCAATCCGCAAGACAGGTGATGGGTTGGAAGTTACCACGGCGACAGGCAGCGAAGCCTTCGATGCGGTGATCTCCACCAGTTCACCGGCCCTGATGGCGCGCATTGCGCCTGACCTGCCGGAGAGTTACGCGGGTAGCCTGAAGGCGCTCAAGTCTATGGGCGCGCTCGTGCTGATCCTCTCACTCGACCGGCAGCTCACGGAGTATTACTGGCACAGCCTGCCCAAGGAAGCGGGTTTCCCCTTCCTCGCGCTGGTGGAGCATACCAATTTCATCCCGAAAGAACACTACGGGGGCGACCATATCATTTACTGCGGCGACTATCTGCCGCCGGAGCACGAGTATTTCAAACTCAGCAAAGAGGAGCTGTTGGAGCGCTTCCTACCTGCGCTGCAACGTTTCAACCCCGACTTCGATCCATCGTGGGTTAAGGATTCGTGGCTGTGGCGCACGGCGTACGCGCAGCCCATCCCGGCGGTGAACCACTCGCGGAACATCCCCGACTTACGCACGCCGGTGCGGGGCCTCTACTTTGCCAGTATGAGCCAGGTCTACCCTTGGGATCGCGGGACGAATTTTGCCGTCGAGATCGGGCGCGAAGTGGCGCGCCTGGTCATGGACGACTCTCAACATACGGAGAATGGATAAATCATGGTTGGACAATCTAGCATACGCGTCACCGAGAACATGGTGCTCGCCGCCCTGAGCACGGTTCAGGAGCCGGAGTTGCACAAGGACCTCGTGACGCTGAACATGGTCAAAGACGTTGCGGTTGACGACGGCAACGTGAGCTTCACCGTGACGCTCACAACGCCGGCCTGCCCGCTGAAAAACCGGATCGAGAGCGAGGCAAGCGCGGCCGTCAAGCAGATTCCGGGCGTGAAACAGGTGAACGTGGCATTCGACGCACAGGTCCGCTCCGACAATCGGATCGCGGGCAAGATGCAAGTGCCGATCAAAAACATCATCGCGGTGGCGAGCGGCAAGGGCGGCGTCGGCAAGACCACCGTCGCGGCGAATCTGGCGGTTGCGCTGGCGCAGATGGGCGCGCGCGTGGGTATTCTTGACGCTGACATCTACGGTCCGAACGTGCCGATGGTGATGGGCGTGGATGACATGCCAGAGCCACGGGACAACAAGATGATCCCGGCGGAGGTTAACGGCGTCCAAGTCATGTCTATCGGGTTCCTGGTGCCGCCGGGCGAGGCGCTGATCTGGCGCGGGCCGATGCTGCACAAGGCCATCGAGCAGTTGCTGGGCGATGTGGCGTGGAGCGACCTGGACTACCTGATCGTTGACATGCCGCCAGGCACGGGCGACGCGCAGTTGAGCCTGACCCAACTGGTGCCGCTGACGGGCGGGATCATCGTGACGACGCCGCAAAACGTGGCCCTCTCGGATGCGCTGCGCGGGCTGACTGCCTTTAAGCGCATGGACGTGCCGGTGCTCGGCATCGTGGAGAACATGGCGGGCGAGGTCTTCGGCGTGGGAGGCGGCGAGCAGGCCGCCGCACAGTTGGGCGTGCCGTTCCTTGGCCGCATCTACCTGGATGCGATGATCCGGGAAGGCGGCGACGCCGGCAAGCCGACCGTTGCCTATCAGCCGAATTCCGCGCAGGCGATTGCATTCCGCAACATCGCGCAGCAGATCGCCGCGCAGGTCAGCGTGATGAACGCGCAGCGCCCGCCGGTCGCCAAAGCGCCGATCAACCTGCAACTGTAAGAACCATCAATGTCTATGTAGTAACGGCTTCAGCCGTTCAGTAGACGCACCGAACGGCTGAAGCCGTTACTACATAGGAATTCGGTTTTACCCTGGACTGGTGAGGGCGCGTTCTTCACGCGCCGCACTCCGGTCGAAAATTCCCGGCAAAGGAGCGGGGCCGGATGGAAATCATCCCCTATCGCGATAGTTACTGGAATATCCCCCTCTGGCTCAGGGTGGTAATGTTCGCCGTCATAGCGGTGTCTCTCGGCATCATGGCGCTGGGCCTCCGAGAGCGCGCCCGACTCTGGCGCAAAGGCGAACCTGCGGTGGGCTTCGACCGGATCGGCGCGCGGCTGGCGCGCACCTTCCGCTATGCCGTAGCGCAGGTGCGTATCGCGCGCGACGCCTACCCGGCGGTGATGCACTTCTCGATTTTCGGGGCGATGGCCCTGCTCTTCCTGGGCACTGTCCTGGCGACGATTGACACGGACATCTACGAGTTTATCCTCGACGCGAAGCTGCTCCAGGGCAATTTTTATCTGATCTACAAGTTGGTGCTCGATCTCGCCACGCTGTTTGGCTTCATCGGGCTGGCGCTGGCCGTCTATCGGCGCTACGTGGTCAAACCGGACCGTCTGACTACCGACTGGCGTTACAACCTGACCTTCCCACTGCTGGCGTTCATCCTCCTCACCGGCCTGCTGGTCGAGGCGTTCCGGCTGGCCACCGTACAGCCGCCGTGGGGTCCATGGTCGGTGGTCGGCTACCCATTGAGCATCTTATTCCGGGGACTGGGCGAGAACACGCTGCTTGTCACGCACCGGTCGCTCTGGGCGGTGCATTTCGTAGGGGTCGCAGCATTCTTCGCCGTACTGCCGCGCACCAACCTGCTGCACCTCTTCACATCGCCCGCCAACATCTTCGTCGCGCCGTTCCGCGAGCGTGGCGCGCTCTTCCCCATGGCCGACCTGGAAACCGCCGAGCAACTGGGCGCGAGCCGGCTGACCGATTTTCCGTGGCCGCGCCTCGTCAACCTGGATGCCTGCACCGAATGCGGGCGCTGCCAGGCGGTCTGCCCCGCCTATATGGCAAACCAGCCGCTCAACCCGAAGCAGGTGGTGCTCGATTTGCAGCACTTCATGACGGAGTCCGGCCCGGCGCGGTTGGGCGAGACACAGAAGACCGGCGCGCCGAGGGAGCGCGCCATGGTCGGCGACGTGATCAAACCCGAAACATTGTGGGCCTGCACGACCTGCTATGCCTGCGTCTACGAATGCCCGGTGCTGATCGAACAGGTGGATGACATCGTGGACATGCGCCGCTATCTCGCGCTAATGGAGGGCGACCTGCCTTCGAGCCTGGCGACGACGCTGACCAACATCGAGCGCTCGGGCAACCCGTGGAAGCAGCCGCGCCGCAAGCGCACCGCCTGGGCGCAGGAGTTGGACTTCGAGATCCCGGTGATGGCCGAGGTGGGCGAGGCCGACGTGCTGTGGTGGGTAGGCTGCGCCGGAGCCTATGACCCGCGCAACCAGAAGGTCAGTCGTGCGGTTGCCCGCATCCTGCACACGGCGGGGGTCAATTTCGCCATCCTGGGCGAAGAGGAGCAATGCACCGGCGACGCCGCCCGGCGCGCCGGGAACGAGTACCTGTTCGAGACGCTGGCGAAGGCTAACATCGAGACGCTGGGGCAATACAAGTTCCAGCTCATCCTGACGCAATGCCCGCATTGCTTCAACACCCTGCTCAACGAATATCCGCAGTTCGGCGGAAATTACCAGGTGATGCACCACACGCAGTACATCGAGGCGCTGATCGCGGAGGAGAACATCCTGCTGCGCCACGAGGACAAGGGGACCGTCACGTTACACGACGCCTGCTATCTGGGGCGCTACAACGACGAATACAAAGCGCCCCGCGCCGTGGCGACGGCGACCGGCAAGACGCTGGTTGAGATGGAACGCAGCGGCGCCCGCGCGATGTGTTGCGGGGGCGGCGGGGCGCGCGTCTGGATGGAAGACGAGGGCGAAGTGCGGGTGAACCGCAACCGGCTCAAGCAGATTCAAGCGACCGGCGCGAGCGAGGTCGCGGTCTCCTGCCCGTTCTGCATGATCATGCTCGAAGACGCGAAGGGCGCGCTGGGCGCGGATGACTTGATCGTTCGCGATGTGGCCGAATCGGTCGCCGACGCGCTGATCGCGGAGCCGGACGCAGGCGTGCAGAAACAGGCGTAAGCTGGTAAAATAGCAGGCATCGAATCGAAAATTTCGACACGAATTTCGTTTGTGGTCGCATCGTAAGGTACTCAGGACGCACGCACAGCGCCCTATGGCGCAACGACAAACCGAGCATAGAAACGAGGAAGTGAAGGCATGGCTGAAGTGACATCATACGATCTCGTCATCCTGGGCGGCGGGCCCGGCGGTTACGTGGCAGCAATTCGGGCGGCGCAATTGGGTCAGAATGTCGCCGTGGTCGAGCGGGAGAACCTGGGCGGCGTCTGTGTCAACTGGGGCTGTATCCCCACCAAGGCGCTGATCTATAACGCCGGGATCGCGAACGTGCTCTCGCACGACGGCAAGGATTTGGGCTTCTCGTTCGATAACCTCAAACTCGACTATGCCGTGGCGCAAAAGCGCAGCCGGCAGGTGTCCGAGCGGTTGATGAAGGGCATCAACTTCCTCTTCCGCAAGAACAACATCACCCACATCCAGGGAACCGGCACGCTGACCGGCACGAAGCAGGTGAAGGTCGAACCCGGCGGGCAGGTGATCGAGGGCAAGAATTTGATTATTGCGACCGGGGCGAAGGCGCGCGCCCTGCCGGGGATGAAGATTGACGGCAAGAAGGTCATCACCTCGCGCGAGGCGCTGGAACTGAAGGAAGCGCCGAAACGGCTGGTCGTCGTGGGGGCCGGGGCCATCGGCATGGAGTTCGCGTATGTGTTCCGCGCCTACGGCTCGGAGGTAACGGTCATCGAGATGCTGCCTCACGTCTTGCCGCTGGAAGATGAAGAAACCGCGGCTGAAGCTGCCAAGGCGTTCAAGCGCCAGGGCATCGAGTTGCTGGTCAACACCCGTACCGAGGGCATCGAAACCACCGACGCGGGCGTCACGGTGAAGGTGAAGGATCAGGAATCCGGCGTAGAGAAATCACTGGAAGCTGACGTCGTGCTGGTCGCCATCGGTGTTGCGCCCAACACTGAGGGGATCGGCCTGGAAGCCGCCGGTGTGCAGACCGACAAGCGTGGCTTCATCGTCGTGGACGAATATCTGCGCACGAACGTGCCGGGCGTCTACTCCATCGGCGATGTGACGGGCAAGCTGTTGCTGGCCCACGTCGCCAGCGCGCAGGGCATCGTCGCCGCCGAGCACATCGCCGGTCACGAAACGCGCCCGCTGCGCGACAGCGATTACGCCTTCATGCCGCGTTGCACCTATTGCAACCCGCAGGTCGCAAGCCTGGGCTACACTGAGGCGCAGGCGAAGGAAAAAGGCTACGAGATCAAGGTGGGCAAGTTCCCCTTCATCGCCAACGGCAAGGCGCTGGGCATGAACGAGAAGAACGGCTTCATCAAGATCATCGCGGACGCGCAATACGGCGAGATCCTGGGCGCGCACCTCGTCGGCCCGGAAGTCACTGAGCTACTGCCGGAGCTCGCGCTGGCCCATACGTGGGAGCTCACCGCGGAAGAAATCGCCCGGACGGTGCATGCGCATCCGACGTTGAGCGAGGCGCTGATGGAAGCCGCCCACGACGTGCAGGGTCAGGCGATTCATACATAAACCGGATTAATCCGCATGGAAATTAACGTCACGATAGACCCGAAGCCCGCCGAGGGCCAGGAAGCGCCGCGCCCGCGCAAGCCGGAGTGGTTGCGCGTTAAATTGACGCAAAACGACGAATACTGGCGGGTGAAGGGGCTGATGCGCGGCCAGACGCTGCACACGGTGTGCGAAGAGGCGATGTGCCCCAACCTGGGCGAATGCTGGGGGCGCGGCACAGCCACCTTCCTGCTGATGGGCGACACCTGCACGCGCGCCTGCAAGTTCTGCAACGTCAAAACGGGCAAGCCCTTGCCGCTGGACGAAGACGAGCCACGCCGGGTCGCAGAGTCGGTGCGCGAGATGCAACTGCGCCACGCGGTGCTCACCAGCGTGGACCGCGACGACCAGCCCGACGGCGGCGCGCACATCTTCGCCAACGCCATCCGCGAGATTCGCAGCCTGCAACCCGGCTGCACCATCGAAGTGCTGATCCCCGACTTCAAGGCCGATCGGGCGGCGCTTCAGTTGGTGATGGACGCGGGGCCGGAGATCCTGAACCACAACACGGAGACCGTGCCGCGTCTGTCGCGGAGCGTGCGGCCGCAATCCAGCCCCGAACGCAGCCTCGCCGTGTTGCGGATGGCGAAGGAGTTGGACACGCGCGCGTTGACCAAGACCGGCGTCATGGTGGGCCTGGGCGAAACCTGGGATGAGTTGCTGGCCGTGATGGACGTGCTGCGCACCGTGGATGTGGACATCCTGACCATCGGCCAGTATTTGCAGCCGACCAAGATGCACCTACCCATCGAGCGCTACTATCATCCGGATGAGTTCGCGCAGCTTGCCGAAGAAGGCTATGCGCGCGGCTTCAAGTGGGTCGAGTCGGGGCCGCTGGTGCGTTCGTCGTATCACGCCGACGGTCAAGCGCGCATCCTCGAACCACGATCATGAGACGGACAGATCACGCGGCGCATTCATGCAAATTTTAACGGTTGATGTCGGCACCGGCACGCAGGATATCCTGCTCTTTGACAGCGAGCGGACGCCGGAAAACTGCCTGAAGCTGGTGATGCCTTCACCAACCGTGCTGGTGGGCGAGGAAATCCGCCAGGCGACCGCAGCCCACCGCCCCCTGCTGGTGACCGGCGTCATCATGGGCGGCGGGCCGTGCTCGTGGGCCGCCGAAGATCACCGACGCGCGGGGCTGGCGCTCTACGCGACACCCGACGCCGCCCGCACCTTCAACGACGACCTCGAGTTGGTACAGCGCGAGATGGGTGTGACCATCGTGGACGACGATGAGGCGCGCCGGCTGATGGCGCGTGACGACATTGCCCACGTGGCGTTCCGTGACTTCGACTACGCGGCCATCCAGGGCGCATTCGCCGCGTTCGGCGCGACGTTAGCGCCCGACGCGCTGGCGTTGGCCGTGTTCGATCACGGGGCCGCGCCGCCCGATGTCAGCGACCGTCAGTTTCGCATGGACTATCTGGCGAGTCGCCTGGGGGCAGATCGCCGCCTCAGCACGTTCGCCATGCCCGTCGCCGATGCGCCCGAGATCATGACGCGACTGCGCACGGTAGGCGAGACGGGCGCGGCGCAATCCGGGTTACCGGTGATTGTGATGGACACCGCGCCGGCGGCGGTGCTGGGCGCGCGCGAAGACCCGCGTGTGGCCGAACAGCCCGATGCGCTCGTGGTCAACGTGGGCAACTTTCATACGCTGGCATTTCAGTTTCGTGGAGGTGAGTTCATCCGGCTGTTCGAGCATCACACCGGGCTGCTGAACACGGATACCCTCGCCGGGTGGATCACAGCCCTGGCGGACGGTGACATTCGCCACGCGACGGTCTTTGCCGATCACGGTCACGGCGCGCTGGCGCTCGACGATCAACCGGTTCCGCTGGAATTTGTGGCGGTCGTGGGGCCGCGCCGATCCATGTTGCGGCATACGGAGTTGCCCGTTTATTTTGCAACGCCGCATGGCGATCAAATGCTGGGCGGGTGTTTCGGGTTGCTGCGCGCCTGCGCCGATGTTATGCCGGAGTGGCGCGACGCGATCACGGCGGCGCTGGCAACGGACGTTGACCGCTCGCTCTGGTAGCTTTTGCTTTCGCCGATTTACGAGGATGCAACGTCCTCGTAGATCTATTCAAACCCATGTGAGGAATACAGATGCCGGAAACCGACATCATTCGTGAAGTGCTTCGGATGTTCAATTATGGTCTGTATGTGGCCGCCGGCATCGGCGCGGAAGGTCCGCATGCCGCGACCATCAGTTGGGTGAGCCAGGCTTCATTTGAGCCGCGCCTGATCTCCGTCGCCATGCGCAAGGGCACGGTGATCTGCAACACCGTGCTGGATAGCCGGCGTTTTTCGCTACACGTTGTGGGAACGGAGCAGAATGACTTCGCCAAAGCCTTTTTCAAAGTTAATAAGGCCACGGAAGATGCGATTGCCGGGTATCACTATACGCTGAGCGAAAGCGGCCTGCCGATCTTCGACGCCGCGTCCGCGTGGCTCGAATGCGAAGTTGCGGAAGTCGCCAACGTTGCGGGTGATCATGCCGTGTTCATCGCGCAGATCACGAACAGCGGTTTGCGGCTGCCGCCTATCACGCCGTTGGCGTTGAAAGACACGCCCTGGCATTACGGCGGCTGAAACCATTTCGGTCAGTTGGAGCCAATTCGAGTCTTTTTGTAGTCCAGGGCCTTGTGCCCGTGCCGACGCCCATAAGGGGCTAGACTACACCCGTTTCGAACGATCTCAGGAGGTAGGACAATGACGTTAAAACCGCCGACTGATGTCCGAATGGAGGCCCTACGGTTGCTTTCCGGTGGGCTTTTCGTGCTCACGTCATGCGCCGAGGACACCATCCATGCCGCTGCCGTCTCGTGGGTCAGCCAGGTGTCAGCGGAACCGGCGCTGGTGATGGTAGCGCTGCGACGCAACTCACATCTGGCCCAGGCGGTGCGCAGTTCACGCCGTTTCGCGTTGAACATCCTGGGCAAAGAGCAGGAAGAGATCGCGCGCGGCTTTCTCGCGCATCAGGTGCTGGATGCCGCCAACGCCGATCTGTCAGGTCAGGAATTTCGGATGAGCGCGACGCGGTGCCCGCTGCTGACGGATGCGCTGGCGTGGCTGGAGTGCCGGTTCGCCGCAGAACTGCAAAGCCCCGGTGATCACGCCCTGATCCTGGGTGAAGTGACCGCCTCGGGGGTACGCCGCGAAGGCTTGCCGCTGAGCCTGCTGGATACGCCGTGGAATTACGGCGGCGTGGCGGCGACATGACACACCATGATTATCTGGCCGAAGCAGAAGCGCTGAATCAAAGGCTGGTCAGTTGGCGGCGCGACCTGCACCAACACCCGGAGTTGGGTTTTCAAGAGACCCGGACCGCAGCCCTGATTGCCGATGAGTTGGAGACATTGGGGCTGGAGGTGCGCCGGGGCGTCGGCAGAACCGGCGTCGTGGCGCTGCTGCATGGCGGCAAGCCCGGCCCCACGGTGATGTTGCGCGCCGACATGGACGCGCTGCCGATCCAGGAGGTCAGCGACGCGCCCTACGCCTCGCAAACGCCGGGTGTGATGCACGCGTGCGGCCATGACGGCCACGTGACCATCGGGCTGGGCGCGGCCACGCTGCTGGCGCGCCATGCCGCGGAATTGCCGGGCCAGGTATTATTCGTCTTCCAACCGGCGGAAGAAGGGGACGGCGGCGCACGCGCGATGGTAGAAGACGGCGCGCTGGCGGACCCGAAGCCGGAAGCCGCGTTTGGCCTGCACCTGTGGAACCAGATCCCCGCAGGACGGGTGGTAGCACAGGCGGGGCCGTTGATGGCCGCCGGTGATGTGATTCGCATCACGGTGCATGGCAAAGGCGGGCACGGCGCGTTGCCGCACGAGGCCGTTGACGCTATCGCCGTCACCGGTCAGATCCTCTCGGCGCTGCAAACCATCGTCAGCCGGAACGTGAACCCCCAGGAAACCGCCGTGCTTTCCATCGGCACGATCCACGGCGGCAAAGCCTTCAACGTTATTTCAGACACAGTGGAATTGAAGGGCACCATCCGCACATTCTCACCCGCGGTGCGCGATATGGTGCTGACACGCCTGCGCGTCTTGCTGGACGGCGTGACCGCGGGCATGGGCGCAACCTACGATCTGACGATTGATAACGCCGCAGCCGCGGTCGTCAATGATGCGGCCATCGCCGAAACGGCGCGCGCCGCTGCCGTCGAAGTCGTCGGCGCGAATGCCGTCGTTTGGCACCCGCCGCTGATGGTCTCCGAGGACTTCTCGGAGTTCCAGCGGTTGGTTCCGGCGTGCTATCTGCTGCTGGGTTCGAGCAACCCCGAGCTGGGGCTGGATGCGCCGCATCACAACCCCAGCTTCGATTTCGACGAGCGCATGTTGCCCGTGGGGGTCGCGCTGCTGGCTGCTGCGGCCACACGCTTCCTGGAAGAGCGCGCAACGTAAATCCCGTAGTCTAGCCCCTTGTGGGCGTTCGCTACGCCCACAAGGGGCTAGACTACGGACACACATCAGAAGTCACAGCCGTCAATGACGACTGCAACACATTCACAAAGAGGTGGGTTATGTCATCGCGTGATAATTCCTTCGAAATCTCTCAACGCCAGCTCGACGGCGCCGCGGCCATCCTCGGCCTTTCCCCGGCCATGCACGCATTTCTGCGCACCCCCATGCGCGAGTATCACTTCAGCATCCCGGTTCACATGGCCGACGGCAGCTATCAGGTGTTCCAGGGCTTCCGCGTGCAGTATAACGACGCGCGCGGCCCGGCGAAGGGCGGCATCCGGTTTCACCCCGACGAGACCATTGACACCGTGCGCGCGCTGGCCGCGTGGATGACCTGGAAGACGGCCGTGGTGGATATCCCGTTGGGCGGCGGCAAGGGCGGCGTCGTGTGCGACCCGCGGCTGATGTCCACAGACGAACGCGAACGGCTGAGCCGCGGCTACATGCGGCGCGTGGCGCATCTCATCGGGCCGGAAAAAGACGTGCCCGCACCCGATGTCTATACGTCGCCCGAAATCATGGCCTGGATGCTGGATGAATACGAGACCATGATGGGCTATCACGCGCCGGGGGTGATTACCGGTAAACCCACCACGCTATTCGGCTCATTGGGGCGCGGGGATGCCACGGCGCGCGGCGGCATCATCACTGTGCGCGAGGCCGCGCAGGTTCTGGGCATTGATCTGAGCGAGGCGACGGTCGCCGTACAGGGGTTCGGCAACGTCGGCTCGTGGGCGGCGCGGCTGGCCTATGGGATGGGGATGAAGGTCGTGGCCGTGAGCGATGTCACCGGCGGCCTGTACAAGGCGGACGGGTTGGATATTCCGGCGATTGTGGAATACGTGCAGCGCCAGCCGCGGCACGAGCTGGAGGGCTACGCCGCGCCGGGCGTTGAGTTGATGTCCGCGCTGGACGGCGGTAAGGTGCTGGAGTTGCCGGTGACGATCCTCTTCCCGGCGGCGCTCGAAAACGTCATCACGGCGACAAACGCCGGGAACATTAAGGCGAAGATCGTCGCTGAACTGGCGAACGGGCCGACCACCCCCGAAGGGGACATGATCCTGCATCAGAACGGCGTCTACGTGATCCCCGATTTCCTGTGCAATGCCGGAGGGGTCACCGTCAGCTACTTCGAGCAAGTGCAAAACGCCTATAACTTTTACTGGCCGCTGGAAGAGGTGAACGCCCGGCTGGATGATAAAATGACGCGTGCGTTCCATGCGGTGCATGAGATGGCGCAGTCGCGCGGCGTGCCCAACCGGCTGGCGGCGTATCTGGTGGCGGTGCAGCGCGTGGCCGAAGCGGTCGCGCTGCGCGGTTGGGTCAAATAGCGACAACTGGAGGTAATGTGCAATCTTTCCCCGAAGGCTTTCTGTGGGGCACGGCGACGGCGGCGCATCAGGTCGAAGGCAACAACATCAACAGCGACCTGTGGGTCATGGAGCATGTGCCGGGAACCATCTTCCGTGAGCCGAGCGGAGACGCCTGCGATCACTACCGGCTCTACCGGCAAGACCTGAAGCTGCTCAAAGACCTCGGCTTCAATGCCTACCGTTTCTCTATTGAGTGGGCGCGAGTCGAGCCTGAGGATGGCTATATCTCAAAGGCAACACTGCGTCACTATGGCGACGTATTGGAGACCTGTCAGGAACTGGGCCTCACGCCGCTGGTGACGATGCATCACTTCACCAGCCCGCGCTGGTTGATGAAACTGGGCGGATGGGAGGGCCAAGAAACGCCCGCGCGTTTCGGGGCTTACTGTGGGGCAGTCATGCAAGAACTCGGCGCGCTGATCCCCCATGTCTGCACCATCAACGAGGCGAATATCCCCACACTGATCCGCTACATGAACATGGCAGACATGCTTGCAGAAGGTAGCGATGCCCAGGCCCCTGTCGGCGTCGAGTCCACGCCGCCGGATAATCCGTTGGCGGATATGAGTTGGCTGCTCGCCAGCGCCGCCGCAGTGAACACCACGCCGGATAAGTTCAAGCCCTTCCTCTTTGCCGCCTCGGCTGAGGGTCAGGCTTGCGTCATGGAGGCGCACCAGCGAGCGGTTGAGGCCATTAAAGCGGTGCGCCCTGAAACGCAGGTCGGCATCACCCTCGCCCTGCAAGACATCCAGGTCGTCCCCGGCAGCGAAAGCCTGGCGCAGCGCGCCAATTATGATCTCTTCGAGAGCTATCTGCCCGCGCTCACCAACGATGATTTCCTGGGCGTTCAGAATTACAGCCGGATGCGGGTCGGCCCGCAGGGTGTTCTCCCGCCTGAAGAGGGCGTTCCCATCACACAAATGGGCTATGAGTACTACCCGGAAGCGCTGGAAGGGGTGCTACGACTCGCCGCCGCCGCAGGTAAACCGATGATCGTCACCGAGAACGGGCTAGGCTCCGAGAACGACGCCGAACGGGTCGAGTTCATCCAACGGGCGTTGACCGGGCTGCTCCGCGCGCTGGATGATGGGCTGGACGTGCGGGGTTACATGTACTGGTCGGCGATGGATAACTTCGAGTGGAGGATGGGCTACGGACCCAAGTTCGGGTTGGTCGCGGTGGATAGGGAAACCCAGGAGCGGCGCGTCAAAGAAAGCGGGCGCTATCTGGGGGAGATTGCCCGCAGAAACGCGCTGTAGAACCGTACAGTTTTTAGATCGATTCCTAAAGCAAGACCGGGCCATCCCCTGAGGGGTTAACCCGGTCTTCGATTTTCCAGAAGGCACCAACGCCTAAAGTGAAGCCATCACTTTTGCCAGCGCCTCGCGGCTGGGCCGAAGTTGATCTTCCTGAAGATACGCCAGCGGTGTGTCCACGTAGTGCAGCAGCTCGTGCAGATCGGGGCGCGCCGCTTCATCCACGTAAATCAGACCGGTGATGAACTGCTGGTTCTGGCGCGCCAACTCCAGGGTGCGAAAGGCGTTCAGCTTGTCGGTCGGGTCATAATCCGGATCCAGCTTCTTCAGCACGACGCGCGACCCATCATGCATCGCCACTTCCATCTCGCCTTCGTAATACCCGATGGTGATCTCCTCGTAAGGCGGGATGAAATTCAGCTCGTTCAGCGGGGTTTCGTTCTCCTTGCCCCAGCTATAGCTCTTTGTGGATTCATCATGATTGTTGAACGTCACGCACGGGCTGATGATGTCGAGTACGGCGATGCCGTTGTGGCTGAAGGCCGCTTTGAGCAGCGCCTCGACCTGCTTGGGGTCGCCGGCAAAGCTGCGGGCCACACACGTGGCGTTGGCCGCCAACGCCTCCATGCAGATATCGAGCGGGGGCAGGTTGTTCACGCCGGCGTATTTCAGGCGCTGACCCAGGTCAGCCGTGGCGCTGAATTGGCCCTTCGTCAGCCCGTAGACGCCGTTGTTTTCGATGATGTATACCATCGGCACGTTGCGCCGCACGGCGTGTTTGAATTGCCCGGTGCCGATAGAAGCCGTGTCGCCATCGCCGCTGACGCCGATCACGGTAAGATCGCGATTCGCCACGGCCGCGCCGGTCGCCAGCGCCGGCATGCGGCCATGCACGCCGTTGAAGGCATGGCTCCAGCCCAGGAAATAGGCCGGCGATTTGCTGCTGCAACCGATGCCACTCATCTTGACGATCTGGGTCTGGTCCAACCCCAGGTCCCAGGCGACGTTCATGATGCGCTGGCTGATGGTGTCGTGTCCGCAACCCTTGCATAACGTCGAGGGGTTGCCCCTGTAGTCGGATTTCGGCAAGCCGATACTATTTACTTTTGCGCCCCTGGCGGGCGCTTCAACAGTTGAAGTTGTCATTTACGGAATCTCCATTTGTAAGAGACGGATCCGGGTCTCGGAATCTCAATTTGCGTAGTTTAGGGCCTCTTGCCCGTGTCAGCGTTCACCAGGGGCTAAACTACGCACAGAATTTTAGAACAGGCGCGCAACCTCGCCGGCAATCCACGCGGCGGAGAGTGGGAGGCCATTGCTGCGCGCCACGGATACCAGGTCGCCGCCGCAAATCGGCTCCTCGGCCAACAGGATCTGATGTAGCTGGCCGGCGTGGTTATTTTCAACGACAAAGACTCGCCGATATTCGTGCAGATAGTCGCGCACTTCCTGATTGATGGGCAGGGCGCGCAGGCGCATATAGCCGGTCTCGATGCCCTGTGCGCGCAACAGGTCGCGCGCCTCTTCGACAGCCGGATGATTCGAGCCCAGGCTGATGATGCCGATCTCGGCCCCTTCGCGGAGATCGGTGACCGGGCCGGGGACCAGGGCGCGCGCCGTCTCAAACTTGCGCGCCAGCCGGTCCATGTTTTGTTCCCAGTCTTCCGGGCGTTCGCTGTAATGGGCGTACTCATCGTGGCCGGTGCCGCGCGTGAAGTACGCCGCCGCCGGATGCTTGGTGCCGGGGAGGGTGCGATAGCCGATGCCGTCGCCATCCACATCCTTATAACGCCCCCACGCGCCGTTCAACTCCGTCAGGTCTTCCGCGGTGAGCACCTTGCCGCGATCCATTGGTTGTTCGGGATAGGTGAACTCGTCGGTGATCCAGAGGTTCATCCCGATATCCAGGTCGCTCATCACAATAACGAGAGTCTGCAACCGCTCCGCCAGATCAAACGAGATCACGCCGAAATCGAAACACTCCGCCGGATCGGAGGGGAAGAGCAGGACGTGACACTTGTCGCCGTGCCCCATGTAATAGGCCGACTGAATGTCACCCTGATTGGTGCGCGTCGGCAGGCCGGTGCTGGGGCCAATGCGCTGCACATCCCAGATCACGGCGGGCACTTCGGCAAAATAGGCAAGTCCGGCGAACTCGGACATCAGGTCGAGGCCGGGGCCGCTGGTGCTGGTCATCGAGCGTGCGCCGGCCCACCCTGCGCCGATCACCATGCCCAACGCCGCCAGTTCGTCCTCCGCCTGGATGACCGCAAAGTTCGCCTTCCTGGTTTCCGGGTCGGTACGAAGCTGGGGCAGATACTTATTCAATCCATCGGCCAGGCTGGACGCCGGGGTGATGGGGTACCAGGCCACGAAAGAGACGCCGCCGAAAATCGAGCCCAGCGCGCCCGCCGTGTTGCCGTCAATCATGATCTTGTCTTCGTTGAAGCCGGTCATGCGCGAGATACGGTAAGGGTCTTGCTTGGGCAGGTTCTCCACCGACCACTCATAGGCGCGCTGCACCATGTCCATGTTAAGGTCAATAGGTTTGCGTTTGCCGCCAAAGCTCCAGTCAAGCGCCGCTTCAATTTCGGACATCTCGATATCCAAAAGATGCACCAGCGCGCCAACGTAAACCATATTGGCAATGTAATCGCGCAACTCGAAGGGCACGCTGGCCTCTTTGACCAGTTGCGCCACGGGCAGCGGGTAATAAGTCACGTCTTCGCGGCGCGCCGGAATGGGCAACGCATCATCGTACAAAACGACGCCGTTGGGCGCGACCTGCGCCATATCGTCGGCAAAGCTCCGCCCGTTCATGCAGACCGCGATTTCATATGCGTCGCGATGCGCGAGATAGCCGTCCTTGCTCAACCGGATGATGTACCACGTGGGCAGACCCTGGATATTGCTGGGAAAGAGATTCTTTCCGGTCACAGGGATGCCCATTTTAAACAGCGCACGCAATAACACACCGTTGCTCGTTTGGCTACCGGAACCATTCACGGTGGCGATGTTCAGCGTGAAATTATTGGTAATCTCAGATTGTCCGTCCACCATCTCCGGAGCCTTTTCCACCACTGTACTCATAAGGCCTCTCCTTGAAGTTGCCTGGCATTGACTGAAAGCGGAAACTCATGGGCCACACCTGCCCGATCCAAAAGGCGCATGTGCTCGATCAACAAATCCTTCCCCCCGTCATAATCGCCGGCGCGTAGCGCATCGGCGATCTGCTCATGATAGTCCCATACTTCCTGCAAATAAGCATAATCCGCGTAGGTATTGAACTCCACCGCCTCATACGCGTCCCAATAGGCTTCCAGCAACCCCTGGACAAACGGATTATTAAGACGGCTGAAAATGGTCAGGTGAAACGCACGGTGTTCCGGATAAGGAATCTGGATGCGTTCCAGGGTGAGTTTCTCCTGGGCCTGCACCACCAATGCACAGAGACGCGCCTTGTCATCATCCGTCAACATGATCACCGCTTCATCCCAGAAGGCCGTTTCGAGATGGGTACGTAGCGCGCTGTAGGCGCGGAACATATCGCGATCCAGCGCAAGGGCGACAAGCAGACTGAGGCGCACGGCCGGAAAGAAGTCATAGCGGAGCGTGCGGATGCCGCGGCGCGGGCTGGCTTCCACCAGACCGAGCGCGCGCGCAACCTCGAATTGCTCACGCAGCTTGCCGACGCTGAGGCCGGTATCGGCGCTGATGGCTGTAAGGGAGGGGAGCCGGCTGCCCGGTTCACCGGCGCGGCTCAAGAGAAATCTCAAGAAGTCGGAATCCAGAAGATCAAGGATCACGATATAACCACCTCATTGCCGCCGATGATTCCAATCATCGAATCAATAGGATTAACTATATGGATGGTAAGAGAAATTAGGTTTAAAGTCAAGTAGGCGAGACGCCAATTTAACGCAGGGGAATCCAGCTTAACCGGATACTGGCTCACTGGCAGGCCGACGGTTCCGGTCTATGCTATCTGAAGTTTTACTTGGCCACCTGTAGTTTAGCCCCTCGTGGGCGTCGGCGCGCTAAATAAGTCCACAAAAGTCATTGGGGATTTCCAATGACAGACAGCACTTCGGCGCGATGGCTGTCGAGATCGGTTAGGAACTGTTCGACGGCGGCGACCAGGTCGGTAATACTGGCGAACAAGTGATTATGCGTGACC
>JBBQRS010000061.1:0-29462 GCA_038214535.1 Anaerolineae bacterium | reverse complement strand
CACCCTCCCCCCTCGGGGTGTGCGCATCCTCCTCGGCGCGGGGCTTATGGAAGACGCGCATCTGAGTATGCGCACTCCGCCGTAGTTACTCCTGGACGGACGCGGCGATCTGCGCGACCATCTCCCGCAGTTGCGACGCGTATTCCGGGTGGATGTCAATCAGCGTGCGGCCCCGCGCGATCCCCTCGGCGATGGCGCGCTCGAAGGGAATCCGCATGAGCACGGGCAGCCCCACATTGGCGCAGAACTGCTCGACGCCCGCGTCGCCGATGCCGTCGCGGTTGATGATCACGCCCGCCGGGATGCCCAGCTCCGCGGCGACCGCCGCCGCCAGCCGCAGGTCGTGCAGCCCGAACGGCGTCGGCTCGGTGACCAGCAGCAGATAGTCGGCCCCGCGCGCCGCCTCGACGACGGGGCATGAGGTGCCGGGCGGCGCGTCGAGGATGGTCACGCCCTCCGCGGGCATGGCCCACTTCTTGAGTTGGCGGATCACCGGCGTCGCCATCGGCTCGCCCACGTTCAGCAGGCCGCGCGCAAATGGGATGCCGTCGCCCGTCATGCTCGCTTCCAGCACGCCGATCGCGCGCGGCGTCTCGCTGATCGCGCCCTCGGGGCAAACCAGGGTGCAACTGCCGCAGCCGTGGCACAACTGGGGGAAGACCAACGTCTTCTTCCCCAGCACGACGATGGCGTGATACTCGCACACCTCGGCGCACTTGCCGCACGCCGTACACTTCGCCGCGTCCACCTGCGGGATCAGGATAGGCACGTCCTCGCGCTGCGCCCACGCCACCGGCTGCCCGACGGCCGCGGCCCCGAAAAGCGACAGGTGCGCGTTCGGCGCTTCCACGTCGCAATCCAGGAAGTGCGGTGGGCGCGCGGCATGGGCGGCCAGGCTCAACGCCAGGCTGGTCGCCACGGTGGTTTTGCCCGTGCCGCCCTTGCCGCTCGCCACCACAATCCGCAGGGGCGCGCCGCCGTTCGCCGCGCCGCTCGTAGTGCGCTCGTCAGTGCGCAGCCCGCCCGTAGTGTGCACTCCCGTGCGCAGAGAACTGCGCACTACAAACCTCCCAGGCATAACGCGCCCGCTCGTAGTGCGCACTCCCGTGCGCAGCCGCCCCTATGCGCGTCCGCCATGATGCCCTTCGCCGGTGGGGGCGTGAACCTGCGTCAGCGATCCGGCCTTGAAGTTGGCGAGGGCCTCGGCGACCGTCTTGCTGTCGCCGAGCAGATACATCTTGATCTCGGCGGCGGCCAGCGCGAGGTAGGCATTCGGCCCGAAGTCGCCGCTGATGACGGCCTCCGCGCCCTGCTGCGCGACGACTTGCGCGGCCTGCGAACCGGCCCCGCCGGCCGCGTTCACGGCCGCGTTCTCATGCGCCTGCCACGTGGGCGGATTGGTATCTTCCACGATGACGAAGTAAGCGCCGCGCCCGAAGCGCGGGTCAACCGCGGCGGCGAGTTGGGGCGCGGCGGCGGTAATGGCAATTTTCATATATAACCTCTGTTTCTTGAGCGTTGGAGTTTATCCACGCTTCGTAGTTTAGGGCCTTGTGCCCGTTGCGAACGCCCACAAGGGGCTAAACCACGAAGCTTTTTGGATAGATTCTTATTCTTTGATCATCTTCGTGCCGCACTTCGGGCAGGCGATGTCGGTGCATCGCTGCCCGGCGACGTGGGCGACCTTGTTTCCGCACTTCGGGCAGACGCAGTTACCACCGGGGCCGGAGCCGGGTCTGGTCCCACCCCCACGTCCACGACCACCTTCAGCCTGTCCGCGACCTCCGCGGAATAAACGGGAAAGCATACTGCACCTCCAATTTCCACACGTTCCCCTACGTTACAACCATTCCAGGCGCTGGAATCGAGACTTCAGCCGGTGGGGGACGATACAACGGCTGAAGCCGTCACTACGAAGTGGCCGGTCAGGCATTCTCGATGCGCCGGCGGATGGCGTCGAGCTGACCGGTGAGCCATTCGGCCTGCGCCTTCAGGTTCGCCAGTTCCTGCTCGGCGCTTACGGTCGCCGGCGGCTGCGGGACGGCCCCCGCGCGCGCCCAACCGGGTTGCCCCGTGGCGAAGTACATATTGCGATGACCACGGCCATAGCCGCCGCCGCCCATCCCCACCCCGGACGCCATCCCCGGATCAACACAGCGGCCCAATCCACGACCGGTCATCGGCCCCTGGCCTCGCGGCCCCATTCCATTACCCCGTGGCATGATCTTGCTCCTTTTTGCTTGCAAGGCGGAGATGCTTCGCTCCGCTCACGGTACCGTGACACCTGTTTACCCGTGGCCGTGCGCCACGCTCTCGTCGCAGGGCGACCAGCCGTTCAACTCGCCGCGCTGGAAGCGGTCCAGCGCCTGCTGCACTGTGCCGGTCGCGCCCGTCACCGGGTGAATCTTGTAACCCTCGAAGAACTGCGCCGCGCGGCCGCCCATCCCGCCCGTCACGATGGCGTTCGCGCCCTGGTTGTGGACGAACTCCGGCACCTGCCCCGGCTCGTGCCGTGGGAAGAAGGGGTTCGCGACCACCTGCACCGCCGTCACTTTGTCCTCGTCCAGGTCAATCAGGGCGAAGAACGGGCAGCGCCCGAAATGCTCGGCGACGGGCGCGTCCAGCCCGGCGTTCGTCTCTGCAGAAAAAGCTATACGCATGAAAATCCTCCGTGAGATGGTTGATGGCCGCTCTGGCTCCCTCGCCCTTTGGGAGACACTGTCCCCGGTAATCCGGGGAGGGTTGGGGTGAGGGCCAACTTACGCGACGCGTGCGCCCTGACGGGTGTAGGTCTCGATGAACTGGTCAATCTCGTCGCGCGTACAACGCAGGTCGTTGATCCACGCACCCAGGTACGCCTCGCCCGCGGGCGTGACGGTGTAGACGCGGCGCGGCGGCCCGGAGCCGGCCGTATCCCACTCGGAACTGACCCAGCCCGCCTCCTCCATCTCGCGCAGCAGGCGGTAGACCGTGCCCGCGTCCACCGTGCCGGGCGCGAAGCCAAACCGGGTCAACGCATCCAGCAGGTTGTAGCCGTGCGACGCATCCTCGCGCAGCAAGAGCAGCAGGCACGGCTCAAGGAAGCGCGCGATCCGCCGCGGACATGCGCCGCCGTCCCTGCCCGGTCCGCCCCCTCGTCCCCATCGTCCTCTCGGCATGATACACACCTCCGCTACTTCACGAATCACTATATGGAGTATATATCTATATGTGTAATTTGTCAATAGTGAATGTAGGGAAGTAGACAAAGAGACAGGTAGACAAGGAGACAAGGAGGAGAGCGGGAAAGCGAGAGGAAAAAACGGCCTTGCCGCGGAGTGCGCACGCCACGAGATGGCGTCAGATGCGCACCAGGGAGCGCGACGCGGCGTACGCGCAAGATCTGACAGGTTTTCAGAAACCTGTCGGGTCTAACCGCTCGGGAACGCCTTGCCCCTACTCGTTCCCCTGTCTCCTTATCTCCTTATTTCCTTGTCTCCTTCTCTACTCCCTCCCTGCTAAAAACAGTCAAAACTTATAAAAACTAGAGTTGACAGCGCGACGCGGCGGGTGTAAGATACAAATATCACAACCACCTTGAAGGCAAGGATGCCCGAAAAACTCCTCACCACCCGTGAAGTGGTGAATCTCCTGCAATTAGACCGCGTGACCATCTATAAGATGGTGAAAGATGGCGAGTTGCCCGCGCTACGGCTGGGCGGGCAATGGCGCTTCTCTGAACGCGCCCTGGGCGACTGGCTCCAGGTGCGCCACGGTGAGACGCTCGCCGGACCCATACAACCGCACGCCGCCCCCGCCGAAACCGCCGACCTTTCGTTGACCGATCTCGTGCCTGTGGCGACGCTGCAAGCGATTCAAAACCAGTTCGCCGAGTTGTTGGGTGTCTCATCGTTCATCACCGACCTGGATGGCCGGCCGTTGGCCCCGTGCAGCCGGTGCAGTCGTTTCTGCCAACTGGTACACACACACCCTGAGGGCTGGGATGCCTGCCGGGCATCGTGGCGGGCAATCGCGCAAGCCGACCAGGAGGGCGCGACCGTCCACACCTGCCACGCGGGCGTCCAGTATGCCAGCGCCCCGGTGATCGTCAACGGGCGGAAGCTGGGCATGGTCACGGCGGGCCAGTTCTTCACCGAGCCGCCCGACTCGGCAGCGTTCCGGGCGAAAGCGCAGGAAACCGGCGCGGCCCTGCGCGTGGACGGCGACGCGCTGGCCGCCGCGATGGACTCCATCGAGCAGGTAGATCACGACCGGGCCGTGCAGATCACCAACCTGTTGGCCGCCATCGCCAACGCGATTTCCAGCATCGGTTATCAGAGCCATCAGATGCACAAGACGTTGGCGCAAATCGCCCAACTCACCGACACGGCGCGCGAGGTGCGGTGAGGCGCGCAGGATGAACCACGGAACACACAGAACACACGGAAAAAAGAGGAAGGACAGCAGGTCTTTCTCTTCGTAATGACGGCTTCAGCCGTTGGGGGGCAGTACGACGGCTGAAGCCGTCACTACAAAGTGGCCGGTCAGGCTGCGAAGGAGTGCGACGTGCAGTTTTCAGGTAGATTCATCGTGTTTTTTCCGTGTGTTCCGTGTGTTCCGTGGTAAGCAGACTCTCAGATAGATTCTAACCAACCAAATTCACTCAATCTCAGGAGGCGTTTCTCATGGCTATCACACCCGATCAAGTTCTCGATTGCAGCGGACTGGCCTGCCCCATGCCCATCCTCAAGACCAAGAAGGCCGTGGATACGCTGGCGGTTGGACAGGTGCTCAAAATGATCGCCACCGACCCCGGCTCGACCAGCGACATGGCAGCCTGGACCGGCAAGACCGGCCAGGAATTGCTCGATTCGGAGCGCGACGGCGACAAGTACATCTTCTACATCAAGAAGGTCAAGTAAACCAAGAATCTATCTGTAGTATAGGGCCTTGTGCCCGTCACCGGCGCCCACCCCGGCCTGCCTGCTGGCAAACCGGGGCAACGCAAGGGGCTAAACTACAAGTTCTCGGATAGACACTAACAGGAGGAACCTATGTCTGACGTACCTGCCAGCAACCGTCTGGCAATCATCGCCGCCCACGGCTCGCTCGACGCCGCCTACCCCCCGCTGATCCTGGCGACCGGCGCGGTGGCGATGGACATGGAGTGCGCCATCTTCTTCACCTTCTACGGCCTGGAGATCTTGCGGAAGGGCAACGCCGACAAGCTGAAAGTCGCGCCCATCGGCAACCCGGCCATGCCCCAGCCCATCCCCGGCTTCTCCGTGCCCAACATCCTGGGCGTGTTGCCCGGCATGACCTCCGTCGCCACCGGGATGATGAACTCGTGGATGGACAAGGCCCACGTCGCCAAGCTCAGCGAGTTGCTGGAGATGGCGATCGAATTCGACGTGCGGCTCATCGCGTGCCAGATGACCATGGACGTGATGGGCATCAAGAAGGAAGACCTGATTGACGGCATCGAAATCGGCGGCGCGGCCACCTTCCTCGAATATGCCAGCCAGAACGCCATCGCACTGTCATTCTGAAAGAGAGAACACACCTATGGCAGACGAAGACAAAGTCCTGATCATCATGACCAGCGGGCCGGACACCCCGCGCCGCTGCGCCACCCCGTTCTTCTTCGCCTCCCTGGCCGCGGCCATGGAGTACGAAGTGAACATGTTCTTCACCATTGACGGCACGTTGCTTCTTAAGGAAGGCGTGGCGGAGACCGTCTATCCCAAGGCGGGCGGCAAGCCGGTGAGCGATTTCATCGCCGACGCGCAGGAAGCGGGCGTCCATTTCCTGGCCTGCACCGCCTCGACCGAGCTGCACGATATGACCGAAGCCGACCTGATTGACGGCGTGAAGATGGTCGGCGGCGCGACGATGTGGCAACTCGCCGAAGACAGCAAGACGGTGCTGACGTTTTGAGGCAAGTAGGCAAGTAGACAAGGAAACACGGAGACACGGAGAAGAGGCACGGCAACGGATGGGCGCGCACGTCATATCCGCTCATCCGCTTCTATCCGTTGCAGCGTTCCTGTAGTAGCACACGTAAAGGAGTAACACCATGACGACCGTGCGAGGTTGCGACCTCCCTGAAGATTTGTATTACCTGTTGGATAAGCACGTATGGGCCAAACCGATGGCCGACGGCAATGTGCGCGTGGGGATGACCAGCGTGGCGGGCAAGCTGTCCGGCGGCAAGCTGGCGGCCATCACCGCCAAGACCAAGAACATCGGCTCGGAGATCAAGCAGGGCAAGAGCCTGGCAACCGTCGAGAGCAGCAAGTTCGTCGGCCCCGTGCCCGCCCCCGTCACCGGCATCATGCTGCGCGCCAACGACCAACTGGCGGCGAACCCCAATCTGGCGATCTCCGACCCCTACGGCGAGGGGTGGATCGCCGAGATTCAGCCGAGCGCCTGGGACGCCGAGGTGAGCGCCCTGGTGACCGGCGCGGCCGGCGTCGCGGCCTACGAGGCCAAGATGGCCGCCGACGGCGTCTCGTGTAGCTGAGAATCTATCCAAAACTGGTGTACGTCCCTTCGTAGTGACGGCTTCAGCCGTTGGGTCGCCACCCCGGTGGCTAAAGCCACTACTACAAAGGGTCGGTCGTAGCTCGGGGAGACAGGAGGATTCCATGACGGAAGAAACCGTTTACCAGCATTTGCAGCGCAAGGGCGTCTCGCGGCGCGACTTCTTCAAGGCGTGCGGCGCGATCACGGCCCTGATGGGGCTGCAACCCACGCCGTTGCTGGCCGTAAGCCCGGTCGAGGAGCGCGCCGCCCGGCGCGCCCTGACGCACCAGGTCGCACGGGCGCTGCAAACCAAACCGCGCGTCCCGGTGATCTGGCTGGAGTTGCAGGACTGTGCCGGCTGCACCGAGGCGCTCACCCGCTCGCACAACCCCACCCTCGTTGATCTCGTGCTCAACTCGATCTCGATTGACTATCACGAGACCCTGTCCGCCGCCGCCGGAAGGCAGGCCGAGGAGGCCAAGCAGACAGCGATGCAGAAGTACGCGGGCCAATACATCCTGGTAGTCGAAGGCTCCGTGCCGCAGGACGGCATCCACTGCGCCATCGGCGGCCGCTCGGCGATGGATCACCTGGTGGAAGCCGCGGCGGGCGCGGCCGCCATCGTCGCCACGGGCAACTGCGCCACCTTCGGCGGCATCCCCCGCGCGAAGCCCGACCCGACGGCCGCGCTGGGCGTGTGGGATGTGATCAAAGACAAGCCGGTGGTCAACATCCCCGGCTGCCCCGCCATCCCCGAAGCGTTCACCGGCACGCTCGCGCACTTCCTGATCTTCGGCTCGCTGCCCGCGCTGGACGAATTGCACCGCCCCATGACCTATTACGGCCACACGGTACACGACCGCTGTCTGCGCCGCGCGTTCTACGAGGCGGGCAAGTTCGCCAAGAGCTTCAACGACGAGGGCGCGCGGCAGGGTTGGTGTCTCTACAAGCTGGGCTGCAAGGGGCCGACCACCTACAACGCCTGCGCCAGCATCAAGTGGGACGGCGGGCTGTCGTTCCCCATCCAGTCGGGCCACCCGTGCCTGGGCTGCTCGCAACCGGGCTTCTGGGACGGCGGCGGGTTCTATCAGGGGCAATCGGCGCCGATTGACCGGCCCGGCTTCGCGGCGGTGGCTGCGGCGGCAGGCCTGGGTATTGCGGCGGGCGCGGGCATGGCCTTCGCCAACCGGGCCGAGCGCAAGGCGGCCCACGCCGGCGAAGTGATCGTCCGCAACGAGCTCGCCGCTGAGCTCGACACGCACGAGGAGTTGTGACGATGAACTGGACAAACATCCTTGAGTTTACGCGCGGCCCGCTCTTCTACGCCTCCCTGCTGATCTTCGTCGCGGGCATGGCCTATCGGTTGGTGCGTATCATCATGCTGGGCTGGCGCAAAGACAACGTTGCGCCGAAAGGCAGCAAGGTGGGCGGCGCGGTCACGGCCTACGCCAAGGCCATCATCGCCTGGCCGTTCATCCCCTGGGTCAAGAACACCTTCAGCCGCAACCCGGTGATCTACATCGCGGGCGGGCTGTTCCACCTGGGGCTGTTCGTAGTGATCTTCCTGGGCGCGGCGCACATGCTGGTTTGGAAGAGCCTGATCGGGTTCGGCTGGCCCACGCTGCCGCTGCCGGTCGTGGATGCGCTGGCCGTGGTGGGCATCGCCGCCATGATCGCCCTCTTCTTCAACCGGCTGATTCACCCCGTGCTGAAGTTGATCACCGGCCCCGCCGAGTGGTTCAACCTGTTGTTCGTCTTCCTGCCCATGATCAGCGGCTACATCATGACGCATCACCTCTTCTTCCCGTATGAGCAAGCCTTCAGCCTGCACATGCTGGCCGTGAATTGGCTGCTGATCTGGATTCCGCTCAGCCGCATCTCGCATTTCATGTTCTATTTCTTCTCAAAGACGATCTACGGCGCGCAGTTCGGCAAGCGCGGCGTGACGCCGTAAGGGGGTCGCTATGGCAACCGAATCCGCAATGCAGACCTTCGTCCGGGAAACCGGCGGCTGGGTCGCGTCGCAACTCGAAGCGTGTACGCGGTGCGGGATGTGCGCCCAGGCCTGTCATTTCTATCATGCGACGGGCATCCCCGAATATACGCCGATCTGGAAGGTGGAACTGCTGCGCCGCGCCTACGAACAGCGTTTCACCCTCGGCGGCAAGATACGCACGGCCATCGGCATGGAAAAACCGATCACCGACGAAGCGTTGGCCGAATGGAGCACCCTGGTCTATGAAGCCTGCACCATGTGCAACAAGTGCGCCATGGTCTGCCCGATGGGCATCCAGCTTGGCCCGCTGATCCACGAGGTGCGCTCCGCGATGTCCGAGTCGGGGATGGTTCCCGCCGAGCTGATGACCGCGGTAGAAAAGCAACTCGACGAAGGCAGCCCGCTGGGGATGACCGAGGATGTCTGGGACTCGCGCCTGGAGTGGGTGGCCGACGAGTGGGAAGTGGAAATCCCGCGCGACGTGCAGGGCGCAGACTCGCTGGTGGTCTACACCTCCATCGAGGTGATGAAGTTCCCCGGCAACGTTGCGGCCGTCGCGCAGATCATGAACGCTGCGGGCGAGAAGTGGACCGTCAGCTCGAGCGCGCGCGAAGTGGTGAACTTCGGGTTCTACGAGGGCAACGAGGACCACACCATCGAGATCATGAACCGCGTCTTCGACGGCGCGGTGGAGCTAGGCGTCAAGCGCATCGTCGTGACCGAGTGCGGCCACGCCTATGACGCGCTGCGCTGGACGGCGGCCAACATCATGGAAGTGCCGGCCGGGATCGAAGTGGTGCACATCGTCGGCGTGATGGCCGAGTTCGTCCGCACGGGACGCATCAAGCTGAAGGCGGGCGCAAACGACAACGACGGCATCATCACCTTCCACGACGCCTGCAAGATTCAGCGGCGTGGCGGGCTGATTGAGGAGCCGCGCGAGCTGCTGCGCATCCTCGCGCCCACCGCGTTCCACGAGATGACGCCCAACCGTGAGGAGGCGATCTGTTGCGGCGGCGGCGGCGGGGTGATCGCCATCAAAGACGCCGACCCGCAACGCTACGCCGTGTATCAGATAAAAGAGGCGCAGATACGCAAGGTCGGCGCGCAAACCGTCACCATGACCTGCTCGAACTGCCGCCTGCAATTCACCGACGGCATCGCGCACTTCGGCTCAGACCTCAAGGCCGCCGGGCTGACCCAGATGGTCGCCGACGCGCTGGAAACATAGGAGGGCATGATGAGTTCATTCACCGTCACGCCTGTCGAGAAAGACATCATGCGATGCCGCCACACCGGCGCGTTCTCGCATGAAGAGATCCGGGCGTTGGCCGGGTTCCTCAGCGACTACCGCGGCAAGCTGTTGATTGACTTGTCGGGGACGACCGGCGAGGAGTGCGCCCGGCACATCCAAAACTTTCGCCCCATGATGCCCATCGCGGCCATCTTCGGCGCGAAGATTGACCCCGCGATCCTGGATGTCCCGGAAAGCTACTACCTGCACGAGGTGCAGCTTTTCGAGACGGAACAAGAAGCGCTCGCCTGGCTTCGGAATCAGTAGGAGGGCAACATGGCCAGACTTGTCATTGACCCGATCACCCGCATCGAGGGCCACCTGCGGATCGAAGCCGAGCTGGGCGCAGACAACAGCGTGGCCTCGGCCTATTCCTCCGGCACGATGGTGCGCGGGATCGAGACCATCCTGCGCGGGCGCGACCCGCGCGAGGCGTGGGCCTTCGCCCAGCGCACGTGCGGGGTCTGCACCACCGTCCACGCCTTCGCGTCGATCCGCTCGGTAGAAGACGCGCTCGATATCGAGATCCCCAAAGCGGCGAACCTGATCCGCAACCTGATGATCGCCCAGCAGTACGTGCATGACCACGTGATGCATTTTTATCACCTGCACGCGCTGGATTGGGTAGATGTGGTCTCCGCGCTCAAGGCGGACCCGCAGAAGACCTCGGAGATTCAGCAGTCCATCTCGCCGTGGCCCCAATCCTCACCGGCTTACTTCGCCGGAGTGCGCGACACAGTGCAGGCGATTGTGGACAGCGGGCAGCTTTCGATCTTCAGCAACGCCTACTGGGGCCACCCGGCCTACAAGTTGCCGCCCGAGATCAACCTGCTGGCCGTGGCGCACTATCTGGAGGCGCTCGACTGGCAGAAGGATGTCGTCAAGATTCACACGATCTTCGGCGGCAAGAACCCCCACCCGAACTTCGTGGTGGGCGGCGTGCCTATGCCGATTGACATGGACAGCGACGTCGCGCTCAACGCGACCCACCTCGCCATCATCAGCGCCAGCATCGAGAAGATCATCGCCTTCGTGGATCAGGTCTACCTGCCCGATCTGCTGGCGATCGCGCCCTACTATCTGGACTACGCGGCGCTGGGCGAGGGGCTGGGCAACTTCCTGACGTGGGGCGACTTCCCCGCCGACGGCAAGAACGACCCGGCCAGCTTCATGATCCCGCGCGCACTGATCGTCGGCCGCGACCTCAACAACATCACCGTGCCCGACCCCAATGACTTCGCGAAGATGCAGGAGTACATTGCCCACTCGTGGTACAAATATGACGCCGTGGGCAACGGCGCGGGGCTGCACCCGTGGCAGGGCGAGACGACCTTCAACTACACCGGCCCCGACTTACCCTACGAGGAACTGAACGTCGAGCAGCAGTACTCGTGGCTGAAAGCGCCGCGCTGGAACGAGCTGCCCGTCGAAGTCGGGCCGCTGGCCCGCGTGCTGGCGCTCTATGCGACGGGCCACGAGCAGACCCGCGAGCTGACCGACAGGGTGCTGGGGGCGCTGAACGCGCCGGTGTCCGCGCTCTTCTCGACGCTGGGGCGCACGGCAGCCCGCGCCATCGAGACCAAAATCTGCGCGGACTCGCTGCGCACCTTCTACGCCGGGCTGATCGCCGAGATCAACGCGGGGAACACGCAGACCTTCAACAACAGCAAGTGGGAGCCGACCACCTGGCCGCGCCGGGCGCAGGGCTTCGGCTTCATGGAGGCCCCGCGCGGCGCGCTGGGCCACTGGATCGTGATCGAGAACGGGAAGATCGCGAACTACCAGATGGTCGTGCCGACGACATGGAACGGCTCGCCGCGCGACCACAAAGGCCAGCCCAGCGCCTACGAGGCGTCGCTGGTGGGCACGCCGCTCGCCAAACCGGAATGGCCGCTGGAGATCCTGCGCACCATCCACTCGTTCGACCCGTGCATGGCCTGCGCCGTCCACATGGTAGACGCGGACGGGACCGACCTCGGCGAAGTGCAGACCGGGTTGAACGTCTGCCTGGGCTAACCCGTTCGCGAAGAGCCTGACCGACCCTTTGTAGTGGCGGCTTCAGCCGCTATGTCGCCCCCCAACGGCTGAAGCCGTCACTACAAAGGGGTGCTGCACAAGATGCGTACTCTGCGGGGAGTTGCATGAAAGGGAATTCACCTTGACGAAAATCGTAGCGCTGGGCATCGGCAACACCCTGAACCGCGACGAGGGCGTGGGCGTCCACGCGGTGAGCGTGCTGCGCGACCGCTATGCACGCGCCAACCCGGACGTGGACTTCCTCGACGGCGGCACGCTGGGGTTGAACCTGCTGCCCATCGTCGAGGAGAGCGACCGCCTGCTGGTGCTGGATGCGATTGACGCCCGGCAGCCCCCCGGCGCGGTGATCCAACTCGCCGGGCCTGATATTCCGCTTTTCGTGGGCATCAAGCTGTCACCGCATCAGATCACATTCCAGGAGTTGCTGGGGCTGGCGACCGCCCGCAACCGGATGCCCGCGCACGTCGCGCTGATCGGCGTCCAACCCGCAGATATCACAATCGGCCTGGAGCTCAGCGAACCGGTCGCCGCCGCGCTCCCCGAAGTCATCCGCCGCGCCGCCGCCGTCCTCGCGGGCTGGGGCGTCGCTATCGAGAGTGAGACCGATGAAACCGATCCGCCTGCTTGACCTGGGCTACGTATCGCCCATCCATTCGCAAACTGTCTATCACGCCGTCGGGCACGCCATGACGCCCGAGACGCCCGACACCATCATCCTCGTGTCGCCCGATGCGCCCTACGTCTGCATCGGCTTCCACCAGGACCTGGAAAAAGAGGTGGACCTGGATTACTGCGCCGAGCACAAGTTGCCGGTCTATCGCCGCGAGGTGGGCGGCGGCGCGGTCTACCTCGATCAGGCGCAACTCTTCAGCCAGTGGGCCTTCCAGGGTGGACATCTGCCCGCCGAACTGGAGCCGCGCTTCGAGTTGTACGCGCGCCCGCTGGTGGAGACCTACCAGGCGATAAATATCCCCGCCTACCTGCGCCCGATCAACGACATCCACGTGGGCGGCAAGAAGATCGGCGGCACGGGCGCGGCCCAGATGGGGATCGCGGAGATCGTGGTGGGCAGCCTGATGTTCAACTTCGACAAGGCGACCATGGCGCGGGTGCTGAAGGTGTCGTCGGAGAAGATGCGCGATAAGGTGTTCCAGAGCCTCGAACAATACATGACCACCATGGCCGAGCAGTTGGGCAGCGAGCCCGACCGTGAGACGGTCAAGCAGATTTACATCGCGCGCTGCGCCGCGGCGCTGGGGGTCGAGCTATATCCCGGCGAGTTGACCGACGATGAGGTGGCGATGATGGCCGACATTGACCGCCGCTTCGTGTCGGACGAGTGGCTGCACCTGAAGGGCGCGCTGCTGCCCACGGGCGTCAAGATTCACGAGGACGTGCGGGTGATCGAGGGCGCGACCAAAGCGCCGGGCGGGTTGATTCGCGTCACGGCGCGGCTGCGCGAGAACGTGATTGACGACATCGAGCTTTCCGGCGACTTCACCATGCTGCCCGCCACCGGCCTGGCGGAGATTCAGGAGGCGCTGGCCGGCGCGCCGCTGGAGCGCGAGGCGCTGCTGGCGCGGGTACAGGCGATCTACGACGCCACGGGCCTGCAAGCGCCCGGCGTCACCCCGGAGAACCTGGCCGACGCGATCCTCGCCGCCGCGGGGTGAGGAGCGGAGGGGCGGAGGAGCGGAGGGGCGGAGGAGCAGGGGGGCGGAGGGAAGGGGCTGATTTTCCCTCACCCCGGCCCTCCCCGGATTACCGGGGACAACGTCTCCCACAGGGCGAGGGAGGCGGCGCGTCTGGCTCCTCTCCCCTGGGAGAGGCTGGGTGAGGGCGGTGCGACTCTGCCCCTCTGCTCCTCTGCTCACTCCCCCAGGCGCTTGCGGAACTGATCCTGCCACCACGGGGGTACCTCCGGCGTGACCATCGCGCGGGCAGCCGTCTCGTCGTCCGTCTTGTGGAACCATGCCCGGTTGAGCGCGTAGATGCTCAGGCCGGGGTTCGGGCGCGCTTCCAGCGTCCACGCATCGCCCGCCTGCACCACGCCCGGCTCGACCACGCCCACGTAGAACCCCGTGCGCAACTCCTCGCCCGACCGCTCGGCGAAGCCGGGGATGCCCAGCTTGCGATTCTGCTTGCCGCACGGATAGCGCGGCCCCCGCACCTGGATGCGCGCCATCCCCACCGCGTACACATCGCCGATGCAGATGGCGGCCTCGTCGGCGTCGGTCAAGGTCCAGTTCTCGCCCAGGCTGCCCGACCCCAGCGCGGCATCGCCCTCAAGCCCGTAAACCGCGTTCCAGTGCAGATAGTGCTCCAGCGGGTGGCAGCACACCGCCTGATCGGGCTTGCCGTGGTTCACCGTGTCCGTGACCTGATCGCCCGCCAGCCCGCGCGGCCCCAGCTCGACCGGCCCCTCCACCGGCGTGCGATAGATGGACGACCGCCACTCGCCCTTTGCGTCCTGGTGCATCTGCGGCGTCCCAATGAGAATATTCCGAATCGTAATCATCTGTGCCTCCGAATCATGTAGAACCTGTCCGAGAATCAGTCTACCACGGAAGACACGGAATACACGGAAAAAAGACGGTATTCTGCTTTCCGTGTATTCCGCATGTTCCGTGGTTCATCCCTCCGCGTGCTGACGCTACAGCAGCCGGCGCGCCAGCCACACCACGCCCAGCCCCACCGTCCACGTGGCATAACCAACCAGCAGCATCGGCGCAAGCCGCCAGCCCGCGCGCGCCGCCAGCCATACCGCAACCGTGAAGGCCACCGTGGGCAGGATGGAGAGGCTCAGCGAATGCGTGAACTCCGTCATCGCCTGCCGGTCGCCGCCCACGCCCGCATAGACCACCCAGAGCGACAACGGGATGGTGAGCGGCATGGTCGAGAGGATGGCAGCCAGCGGGCGCGAAGTGTTGCGCAAGATCGCCACCACGATGATCACGGCAACCGAGATCAGCACGGGCAGCACCTGATGAATGAAGCGATCCACGAAGCCTCCTTGTCACGAAACTGCGGCCCATTATAGCATGGAGGGGCGGAGGAGCGGAGGAGAACTCAACCCGGATGCGCACGCGGAGACGCGGAGGACACGAAGAAGAAGGAAAGCCTCCGCGTCTCCGCGTGATTCGCGTCGGCCCGTTCGCATCTGAGGATGCTCACTCCTCCACTCCTCTGCCCCTCCGCTCCTCCGCTCCTCCGCACCGATTTGACACCCGCCAATTATATGGTATATAGTAAGCAAATATTGTTGCTACCCTTTTCTTCTCTGCGGCAACGGAGACTCACAACATGCCTGCATCGCCCGCCGTCTCAACGCCGATCCCTGACCTCTCCGACGTTTTGATTGCGTAACGCGGCGCCCCGCGTTTTGTTTGTGTTGTCTTCAGTGTCTGAGCGAAAAACCACAATCACCTGCGGGAGGCGAACGTGCCGGAACGTCAATGGGACCCTGACCTGAGCAAAGTGCGCGTCGAAGCGGGGCGCGTGCTGGGCGTGAAGTGCGGCATCAGTGAAGCCGAGGCCCAGCCCGGCCAACCCGTCTTCAAGCTCACTTCCGCCGCCTTCATTGATGAGGTAGAGGCCAAGGGCCAGCACATGGTCTACGTGGATGTGCTGGACGAAAGCGGCCGCCGGCTTAACGGGCAGACGGTGGAACACGGTTGGCCGTGGGAAAAATACCCCAAGAACGACGAAGTGGTCACCGACACGGTGAATGGCGATCACCTGGCGCAATGGGGCTTATATGCCGGCTATGACGCCAACAAAGTAGCCTACGGCCCGTACTGGGTGCGGGTGGGCGGCGCTTCCGACGTCTTCTACGGCATGGGGCTGCCCTGGAACCGCCACGTCTCCTACGTGACCGTGTTCCAGCGCACCTACACGGCCACCACGCCGACGCCGCCTTCGCCGCACGACCCGCCGATCACGGTCGAGCCGCCCGCGCCGACGCCGGTTCTGCCGCTGGACAGCATCGTGGAAGGGGTGCGCAACGCCGCCTGGGCCGCGCTCTATCCGGCGAACGGCGTGAACTATAACCCCAACGCGGCCTTTGCGCGCTATGCCCGCGATAACAAGATGGGCGCGCCCTGCACGCAGGAACGCAACTACAAGGAGTTCCGCTTCCAGGGCTACACCACCGGCATCGTCTGCGCGCGCACCGGCCAATGGGATCAAGTCGTCGTCATTCCCTGGTGAGCCGTTCGGCCTTGCCGTCGCCACGGCGGGTAAACGGCCCCGGCGCATACCGGGGCCGTTCTCAGAATCTATCCGAACACTGCGCGCCGCTCCCCTTCGTAGTCGTGGCTTTAGCCACGGGGTGGCGACCCAACGGCTGAAGCCGTCACTACGAAGGGGCCGGGCAGTTTCAGGATAGATTCTCAATACATGCGAGAGATGTGAGGGCCAGCAATGAGCACATGGACACAAGCATTCGGCAACCCCAGGCGCACTTCAGCCGTCTCGGAAGGCCCGACCAGCACGAACCTGTCCTGTCAGTGGTATACGACGTTCGAGCCGTATATCCACCCCTACGTCCAGCCCATCGCAGACCCCGCCGGCGACATCTACGTTGCCACCAGCGCCGGGCTGCATAAGGTCGCTGCGGCCAACGGCGCGGTCGTCTGGAGCTACCCCGGCCGTTATGCCTGCACCCCCGCCTACGGCAATGACTCGCTCTACGCGGCGCTGACCGACGGGCGCATCGTGCGGCTGGACGCGGCCGACGGCAAAGAGCTGTGGGCGTGGCAGGGCGCGCAGGCCGGCTTCGACGCCGACGTGCTGCTGTCGGCGGATGGGACGAAGGTGGTGGTGGGCGGGCGCGATGGGCGCGTGTATGGTCTCAACGCGGCCACGGGCGCGCTCGCATGGCAATATCCCGCGGCCGGCGCCGCGCCGATCGGGCCGATTGACGCGGGCGCGGCCGAACACGACGGCAGCGTCTACGTCCTGTCGAACGACATGCACCTGCGCAGGCTCTCGCTCGCGGCGGGCGCGTTGCAGGGCACAAGCCTCAAACTGCTGGGTGAGGCGTTCCGCTGGTTCCCGCCCGTGATTGACGCCGTGGGCGGGCTGATCTTCATCCCCACCGGCGCGCCCCTCTATAAGAAGGGCTGGGGCGGCATCACCTGGCGCGGCAAAGACGGCGAAGAGTTCTGGGGCAAAGCGCCGCACGGCCCGGCCCTCTGTGGGGTCACGACCGTGGACGGCGTGGATGTCTATGATTATAGCGTGAAAGGCGACGCGCCGCATTCGGTCGTGGATTTCATCAAAGACCATCCCGACCGGGTCACCATGCAAGCGCTCAACCTGACCGACCTGGCCGAACACACGCTGGAAGATCACGCGGGCGTGCGCGCCCCCTTCATGGCGACGGCCACCTACACCGGCAACCGCTTTGCCTGCGCCATCGCCGATGACGGGACGACCTACGTCAGCAACTGGCGGGCCGACCCCGTCGCCACACCCTCCAGCGCCGGCATCTACCGGTGGCAGAAGGGCACGCCCAGATTCGATTTCATGGGCGTCGCGCCGGCCTACGATGAACCGATGTGGTTCAGCATCGGCGCGGGCGGGTTGATCCACGCGGCGCTCACCTCCTGCCGCACGGCCCTATCGGTTGACCCGCAGGTGCGCGTCCCCAGAAGCCACTGGGGCTACACTGATACGGGTCAGGGGCTGGGCGAAACCGCGCCCAACTGGAACGACTTCTTCATCCCCAGCATCGAATGCCCTGTCGGCACCACCTTCAGCGGGGACGCCGCGAACCTGAACGGCGTCTACGGCAATCATCAATTCACCGCGTTGCCCGTGCCCGCGGGCAACAAACTCTACATGCTCACCGGCAACACCCTGACGTGCTGGGCCACGGGAAGGACGACCGCCATCCAGGCGCCCAACGTCAAGCCGGTGGCCCACACGCCAAAGGTGACCATCGCAGACCCGGTGCAGCGGCTGGAAGCGGCGCTGGCCTTCGTCAATACCGCCGAGGTGCAGCACCTGCGCCCGGCGCTCGTCGGCCATTTCAACCCCGAACATAACCTCTCGCACAACACCTTCTGGCTGGTGGGTTACGGCACCTATGGCCGCTGGATCAGCGAGACGCTGATCTCCCTGCTGCGCGCCTACCCATACGTTTCGGCGGAACTTCAGGCGAAGATCCGCGTCTACGTCAAGACGGAGTGGGCCGCGTGGGGGCCGCCCGCGGGCTATTCGCGTCTGCCCGATGACGGCAAGGGGCACGTTGCGCGTGAGTGGAGCAACCAGGACGGCAGCAATATCCGGGGCGACCTCACCCCCGGCACAAACGCCGGCTACATCGAAGAAGGCTTCGGCGACGAGTACGTCTGGCGCACGATGCCGCTGCACTGGTATGGCGCGTGGCAGATGTGCAAGACGCTCATGCCCGATGACGGCATTGACCCGGCGGCGCTCTACGCCACGCTGCGCGACATCTACGCCAAAGACTACCGTTCGCTGATAGACCACACGCGCGACGCCCTCTTCATCGAGCGACCCTTTGCGCTCAACGCCCATCTCACGGGGCTGTACGGGCGGTGGCAGATGGCGCAACTGGCCGACCCCGACAACAAGACGGGCGAGGCCGCGGAAGCGAAGCTCGTGCTGGACGACTACGTGGCGTTCTGGAACGCTCATTTCTCGAAGGACCTGCCCGACAAGTGGGCCGACACCTGGGGCACGTATGACACCTCTAGCCTGCGCGGCGTGCTGCTCGCGCGCTGGTGGCTGTGGCTGGCCCCGGAAGTGGCGGAACGGATCAAGGCAGATGACGGCTACGACCAGGCGAAGATTGACGCCGCGCTGGCCGAGATGCAGCTCAATGCGCCGTTCTGGGACCTGCGCTATTTCCCCGCCCCCATCGGCGAGTCGCAGACGCAACCCCTGTATGATTATGAGGCGCTGTTCCGCGCCCGGCGGCTGTTCCAGGGCGCGCAGCAGGCCGAGCTGGCCCCGCACCTCGATGCGCCGGTCTTTGCGCTGGGCGACTACCCATATATTGACGCCCTGGTGACCTATCTGGAGGCCGGGGAGACACCGCCGCCACCCCCGCCGCCCACCCCGATGCAAATCTCGGCGCTGCGCGAGCTGACGCCCGGCGAGATCAAGCAATACGCGCGCTTCGAGGTCGCGTTCGACATCACCGGCAGCCGCGCCACGCGACCCTACTGGCCCTATGACCCGAACGCGCCCGCCGGCGTCGAGCCGAAGACGGGCATCACCGTCAACGCGGAAATTTTGCCGCCGGGCGAAACCGACTGGAACAAGTCGTCGGCGCTGCCCTGTTTCTATTACCAGCCCGTGAAGAACGTGGAAGAGCGCCTTGTGCCCACGGGCGCGGCCGCATGGCGCTTCCGCTTCAGCGCCGCGCAAGCGGGCGCATGGCGCTATCGCGTGCGCGCCACCGATGCGGGCGGCACCGTCGTCAGCGATGAGGGCGCGTTCACCATCGTCGCGAGCGACGCCGCGGGCTACGCCAGGGTCAACGAGCGCGGCTTCTTCGAGACGAGCGACGGCGCACCGTTCAGCGACCCGCTGGTCAACATCGGCGGCGGCTACTGGCCGTTCGGCAAGGCCAGCGACATCCGCACGAACCTCGCCAAACTCGCGGATGCGGGCGTGCGCTTCCTGCGCTGGTTCCCCACCGGCGAATCGGGGACGAACATCATCCCGTTCGGCGACGACATCGTCTCTTCGTGGGCCTTTGGGGGCGCGTACATCACGCGCGACGAGTTGGACAAGGGCCAGGAGTGGAGCTTCGTCCCCTATTACTACAGCAATCAGCGCATCGCCCTGGAGCCGAACACGGCCTACGCGCTGCAATTCCGCGTCAAGATCACGGGCAAGCGGCAACTGGTCGTCAAGGTCGCGTCGGATGGGGGCCGCGTGCTGGCGTCACAAACGCTCAACGGGCCGCTCGATTGGACGACGCAGACGCTCTTCTTCAACAGCGACAGTTTCCGCAGCGCGATCGTCTGGCTGATGGACGGCACATCGGAGGGCGATGACACGGAGGGCAAACCGTACCTCAGCGGCATCGCGTTATACGGCGATGAGGGCAAGACCACGGGGCCGAACCTGCTTTCGCGCGGGAACCCCGACACGCACACCTACGTGGATGCGCCGGCGGCGGCGTATCTCGACCTCGTGCTGGAGGAATCGGCGGCGCGCGGGATCTATCACAAGCTGACGCTGTTCCATAAGAACGATGCGCTGCTGGCGCGCCTGCAAGCCGACGGCGCGTGGGGCAAGCACGACGTCAACAACTTCTACTCCGGCAGCGGCCAGGCCGCGCGCTGGTTGGAACTGGCCTACGTCCGCTATTTCCTGGGGCGCTGGGGTTATGCGCCCGGCATCCACTCGCTGGAGTTGGCGAACGAGAACATGCTGAGCGAGGCGAGCTACGACGCGGCCTTCGTCGTCGCGGAATACGTCAAAGTACACCAGCCGCGGCCGATCATGCAGACCAACTCCTTCTGGGGCTGGTACGTGGACGCCTTCTGGAATGACCCGAAGCGCCGCGACCTGATGGATTATGCCGATAAGCACTGGTATGAATCCACCGACCGGGACGGCTTCGACGGCGAACTGGTCGGCTCAGATTGGGCGGATTCGGCGGCCTCGGTGCGCAAGGCCTATCGGCGCTTCCTGCAATATGAGGCCGCCTATCGCCCCGGCCAGCCGATCGTGCGCGGCGAGACCGGGGTACGCAAAGGGGACAACGTTCACCCCGCGCTGGCCGACGACCGCGAAGGGGTCTACCTGCGCAAGATGCTGTGGGCCAACGCGGGCTGCGGGCGGCACAACGTCGCCGGCGAATGGGAGGCCGGCCTGATTGACAAGAGCAATCAGTGGCGGCACTTCGGGGCGTATCGCAACTTCATCGCGGGCGAAAAATTCAACCGCGAGGACTATCGCGACATCGGCTCCGACCTCGCGGACAAAGCCGCCATCCTGCTGGAGATGCAGGTGGGGGCGCTGCGGGCCTGGGGCCGCCGGCGCGCCACAAACAATTCCTTCCTGCTGTGGATGGATAACCCCGGCCACACGTGGTACAACGTAGTGCAGGGCGCGACGGTCCTCGCGGCGACGGGCACGGCCACCGTGCAAGACCTGGAACCGGGGCGCTATCAGGTGCAACGCTGGAACACGAACAACGGCACGGTGCTGGAAACCACCGAAGTCACCGTGACGGCCAACCGCCAACTCGCCTTCCGGGTGACCGGGTTGACCACCGACGTGGCGTTCAAGGTGGCGCGGCTGGGCGATACACCGCCCCCACCTCCGCCACCGCCACCACCACCGCCGCCGCCACCGAATCAACTGCCGATCGAGACCGTGCGCGCGGTCGCCTGGCGAGCGCTCTATCCGAAGGACGGGCTGAAAGTGGACCCGAATCGCCCGCTGGCACAGGCCGCCGCCAAACTCAAACTGGGCCTGCCGACGACCAACGAGACGAAGCATCGCGAGTGGATCATCCAGGGCTTCACCAACGGCATCCTCAACGCCGTTGACGGCCGCTGGGACGACATCCGGCTGGTGGCCTGGTAAGGCAAGTAGACAAGGAAACAAGGAAACAAGGAGCTAGAAACCCGGTTTCTGCGAGAAACCGGGTTTCTATGCGTTCTTGACAGTCTGCTGCACTCGCGCTATAATGTGACCGGTCAGTCACATGACCGTGCGGTCACATTCCTGCGACACGGATTATGCAAACGTTTTGCAAACTGTATTCAGGATTTCGGTGTTTTGCGCGTTTGCGGTTATAATGAAAGCATTGCAGGCAGGTCATCGTCGCCCCGCGCAACCGATTCGCAACCATGAGCGTAGAGTACCGTAGTGAACTTCATTGCGGGGAGAGAAAGCACAGATGAAAAAAACAGGGTTCGGTTTGATCTTGTTGGTGGCATTGACGCTGGCGCTGGCGGCGTGCGGGGGGGCCGCTCCCTCCACCACGGCGCCGGCCGCGGATGGCGCGGCCACGCCGATCAGCGCGCCGATACGCACTGATAGCCGCATTAACGTCGAGGGCGTCGTCGTGCCCGTGGAGCAGGCCCGGCTGAGCTTGCCCAGCGGCGGCGTCGTCGCGGAAGTGCTGGTGGCTGAGGGCGACACAGTGACCGCAGGACAGCCGTTGCTGCGCGTCAAGGCCGAACAGCAGGCCGCCGCCGTGGCGCAGGCCGAAGCGGCGTTGGCGGGGGCGCAGGCGCGCCTGGCGGATTTGAAGGCCGGGGCGCGGCCGCAAGAGATCGAGGCGGCGCAGGCCGCGGTTGCCGCGGCGCAGGCCGGGTATGACCGGCTGGAAGCGGGCGCGAGCGCGGGGGACATCGCCGCGGCGGAGGCCGGGCTGGCCCAGGCGCGCGCCGCGCTGGCGAAGACCACCGAAGGCCCGAACAGCAACCAGCGCATTGCGGCGCAGGCCGCTGTTGCGAACGCCGACGCCGCATTGCGCATCGCCCAGGCCGGCTATGACCGCGTCAAGGGGCAGGCCGACATCGGCGCGCGCCCCGAGGCGCTGCAATTGGAACAGGCGACCAACAACTATAACCAGGCGCTGGCGCAACTGCGGGCGCTGGATGACCCGGCGACCGCGGCGGACATTGCCGGGGCACGCGCCGGGGTGCAGCGTGCGCAGGCCCAACTCGACGCGTTGAAGGCGACGGCTCGCCCGGCCGATCTGGCCGCCGCGCAGGCGGAAATCCGCCGCGCCGATGCGCAACTGGCGCTGGTGCAGGCGGGCACGAAGGCGGAGCTGGTCGCTGCGGCGGAGGCCGAAGTTGCGGCCGCGCAGGCGGGGGTAGATCAGGCGAAGGCGAGCCTGGCCGACACAGAATTGACGGCGCCCTTTGCGGGTGAGATCGCGCGGGTGGACGTGAACCCCGGCGAGCAGGCCACGCCCGGCGTCCCGCTGATCTGGCTGGCCGACCAAAGCGCGTGGCTGATCGAGACCACCGACCTGACCGAGCTGGACATTGCGAAGATCAATATCGGCGACACGGCGAACCTCGAGTTTGACGCCCTGCCCGACCTGCAACTGGACGGGAAGGTCATCCGCATCCGCCCGCTGGGCGAGGATCGCCTGGGCGACATCACCTATCAGGTGGTGATCGAGCCGGAGCGCTTCGAGCCAAGCCTGCGCTGGAACATGACCACGGCGGTGCGGTTCGCGGACTGACGCGAAGGCGTTTGGACCGCGAAAAACACGAAACGCCCGCGGAGTGCGCATCTGTGGATGCGCACTCCGCGGGCGTTTTCGTGATTCTCAATTCGTAATTCCTAATTCCCCTCCTTGACGCCCCCTCCCCACTCGCGATATACTCTAGCCAATCACCCCGGACGGCGCGCTTGTCTCCGCCCACAACGTTGTGGAGCAGTAGAACCGTCCATCCATGCACCTTAGCGGAGGCATTCATGGTCAACGTGCTATACATCGAGAAAGTCGGCCCCCACAACGCGGAGAAGCTGTACGCGGCGAACGTGCGCACGGTCGAGAAGCTGCTGGAAGCCGCGGGGATGCCCGCGGGTCGCCGGCAGTTGGCCGCGCAATGCGGCCTTTCCGAACACACCATCCTCGAATGGGTCAACCGCGCCGACCTGCACCGCATCCGCGGCATCGGCGAGGAGTACGCCGACCTGCTGGAGGTCGCGGGGGTAGACACGGTGATCGAGCTGGCCCGGCGCAACCCCGAAAACCTATACCAGAAACTCGTCGAGGTGAACGCGGCCACGGCGCGCGTGCGCCGCCTCCCCACCGCCGCGCAGGTCGCGGATTGGATCGCCCAGGCGAACACTCTGCCCCGCATGGTGAGTTACTAAACTGATTCCACGATGAGATCCACATGATGCGTTCTTCGTAGTCGCGACTTCAGTCGCTCTGAGTGCGCGCATGGCGGCTAAAGCCGCGACTACGAAGAATATTGAATGTGGATTCCACTCTGGATCGAGTTTAGCCTGTTCGTAGTGGGTCACTTGGCGCGGCTCTTGCCATTCGCTGTCACCCTGAACGGGGTAACGACACAGGTTACGGCACCGCGAGCCACCAGTGAAGGGTCTCTCTGCCGTGACGAGATGCTTCACTGAGGTCTCGTCGTCGTGTGAGTTGGCCACTCGACCCGTTCAGCATGACATGACCTTGACGCACAACAATGGCTATACTCAAGACAAGTGACCCAGTAGTGCGCTCGTGAGAGCGCCGCGGCTTGCCGCCGCCCGCGCCGCGTGCTATGATTCCCACAACCTGACCGCGTCCGCGCCACGGGAGTTGTCGCAACGATGCCCAAACCCGCCGACCACACGAACCCACAGAAGAAGAACCTGCTCGACCGCCTGCGCGCCTACAAGCCCACGCCCGGCGTCTATGCCTCCGCGTTCTGCGTGGGGGCGAGCCTTGCGTCCGCGGTGGCCGCGCCCGGCCCGCTGATCCCCGAGGCGATCCCCGCTGCCCTCATGTCGTTGGCCGCCGCCATCGGCATCAACCAGATGGCGAGCGCGATCGGGAACATGGGCGCGTTCACGGCGAAGACCGAAGACGAACTGACCGCGGAGTTCACCGGGCGGGTAGACGCGTACCTGCGGGCGGGCGGCGATCCCGGCGAGTTGCGTAAAGTGCTGATTCAGTTCGACGCGCTGGAGGCGGCGCGCGCCGCCTGGGGTGACGCCGGGGACGACCGTTGGCAGCGGTTGACCGCCGAACTGGCCGCGATGCCCGACCTGATCGCCGGGAAGACGGCGCAGGCGGTGATGGGCGAGTTGCGCCCGGAGTTCGCCGCACAGGCGGGCCAGTTGGCCTACATCGTACAACTCCTCGAAGGCGGGCGCGAAGGGCAGTCCGCGCGGCCCACCGTCTTCATCTCCTATGCGCGCAAAGACTTCGCGGACGGCGGGCGCGACCCGGATTGCCTCGTCCAGCGCCTCTACCGCGCGCTGCGTGACGAAGGGTTCACCCCCTGGCTCGACCTGCACGACCTGCCCAGCCGCGGCGTTCCGTTCCCGGCCGAATTGGCGCAAGCCGTGGAGCAGGCGGGTCGGTTCATCGCCATTTGCGGTCCGAACTATCCCGCCTCCGAGTGGTGCCGCGCCGAGCGCGCACACGCGCATAAGATGTGCATCCCCGTGACGCCGGTGCTGGCGGGCGGCGACTTCGCAACCAGCCTTACACCCGACATCCGCGACCTGAACGCGCTCGACCTGCGCGGTGACTTCGACGCGGCCTGGCCCGAACTTCTGAAGCGACTGCAAGAAGACGCCCTGCCCGGCCCCTTCCGTAGGGACCCACCCTTGCCGCCGACAGGCGCGCTGCCGCGGACGGAAAAGGTAACCCGGATCAAGACAGCGCTGCGTCCGGACGACCATCGCCTCGTCGTGGTGGAGGGGCGCGCGGCGATCACCGCGGTGCATGCGCCCGGCGGGCTGGGCAAGACAGTATTGGCGGCGCTGACCGCGCGGGATTGCGAGGTGCGGCGCGCCTGCCCCGACGGTGTGGCGTGGATCACCGTAGGACCGAGGTTAAGCGTCGAGGGGCTGCGCGCCCGAGTCGGCGAGGCGTTCGGGCTGACGGGCGCGGATGCCGGCAACCCGGCGCAACTCACGGCGCTGCTCCAGGGCAAGCGCGCGCTGATCGTCTTCGATGACGTGTGGGAGTGCGGGCCGGTCGAGGCGTGCCTGATCCAGGGTCCCGGCCTGCGTTATCTCATCACCACGCGCCTCTCCACCCTCGCCGGCGACCTGAGCCTGCCGCAGGGGAACCGCGTTCAGATAGATTACCTGACGCCTGACGAGGGCGTGGCGCTGGTCGCTCGGCGGCTGGAGCTGGACCCAGAGACGGATTACCCGCACAAGGAGACGCATCGCGCGATTGCGGAGGCGCTAGGCGGGCACACGCACGCCATCGCGCTGGCCGCCCGGCGCCTCGACAAGGACCGCGACGGCCCGGACTACGCGCCGATCCTGCTGGAACGGATCAAGCAGCGCAAGGAGCAGAACCCCTTCGCAGCGCTGAACGTGGGCGAGGATCGCGAGCGCAACCTGGAGGTCTCCCTCTCATTGAGCTATGACGCGCTGGGGCCGGAGCCGGATGCTGCGCCGAACGAGGAGGTACGCGCCCGCCGCACCGCGCACCGCGCCGAACTACAACGCTGCTTTCGCGCCCTAGTGGCCTTTGCCGAGAATGGCAGCTTCGACGAGGAGGCCCTTGTGACGGTTTGGGCCGCCGCCGATCCACATTACGCGCACGACGCGCTGATGGAGCTGGTCGCCCTTGGGTTGGTGGAGCGCCCCTCCGCGTCGGAGGATGCGCTGGCGGAAGCAAACTCGGCAGATCGCTATGCCCTGCACGGCCTGCTGCGCCTCTATGCAAAGGCTCTGTCAACTGAAGAAGAGATAATAACTGCCGAACGACGTCATACTACCTATTATGTGACGAACACCGCCCAGTTATCTCTGGAAGATCAACCTCAATTGAAGGCTGCGTATGATCGTTCACCGCTGTTCCCAAGCGATTCACGGATAACGACATTATTTGTCAGTGCTTATTCCAAACTTGAGGAATTCAATCTGCTGATATCTGCTAGTTCCTCTGGTTGAGAAATTGAAGGTGTGGAAAGTGGATGATTCATCAATCGAATTTCAGGCTTCAAAGAGTGATGAAACTATTGCCGGTTTGCTGTTTCGGTACACTCATCTTCTAGGTGATAGCATCCGCCGCGCCGAGCTTCAGCGCCGCTTCCGCGCCCTCGGGGCCTTTGCCGAGAACGGCAGCTTCGACGAGGCAGCCGTTGCGGCGGTCTGGGCCGCCGACGATCTGCACGACGCACACAACGCGCTGATGGAACTGGTCGCGCTGGGGCTGGTGGAGCTCGCCCGTTCATCCTTCGGTACGGCAGCGGAAGCGAACTCCGCAGTTCGCTATACCCTGAACGGCCCGCTGCACGCCTACACTCGCGCATTGCTGCTGGAGACCGATGAGCAAGCCGATGCCCGCGCCCGCCACGCGGCGCATTATCTGGCCGCGATGCGTGAAGCTGACGAGGGCGGGCACTTCCCCACTATGCGCGCCGACCTGCCGCAGATCCTCGCCGCGCTGGCGTGGGCCGGGGAGGCGGGTGCGCTGAAGATGCTGCTGGCGCTGCTGGGCGAGAGCGCGAATCTGCTGGCGCAATTCGGCGCGGCGCGTGAGCGCGCGGCCGCCGCCGAACGCGCCGTCGCGCTGGCGGACGAGCGCGGCGAGCCCGAGACCGTGGCCCGCGCGCTGGGCACGCGCGCCAACGCGTACAGCGACCTGGCCACCGTCCAGGGCGAAGACCGCGGCGCGCGGCTGCGCCAGGCCCTCGCCGACGCTGTTCAGGCAGTAGCGTTGTTCGCGGCGGTTCAGCATCCCGTCTATCTCGAGATCGGCGCGCGCGTCCTGCGCGGCATTCGGGACGAGATCGTGCGCGCCTTCGGCGCAGAGGCCTTTGCCGCGTGGTGGGCGGAGATCACGGGCGGGCAACCGATCCCGGAATGGCTGGCGGCCGCGCCGGTCGTCCCGCCGCCGGAGGAAGGGCAACGGCTGGCGAACCTGCTCGCCGCATGGATGCAGACGCCGGATTGGGCAAGTTCGGAGCAATATATCACCGAACATCAGGGGGATTTGCTCACCGATGCGGCGGAGGCGGTCATGGGGATGCTGGTAGAGGCGAACCCCGGCAACGAGATGGTGGAACAGCACGCCGCACTCCTGCGCCGTTGCCGTGCGGTCGGGGTCGCCGCGGCGTATGGGGGCGGGGCAACGGATGAAAACGGATAAGCGGATGACGACGGAGACCCATCCGCTTATCTGCTTCCATCCGTTGCCCTGCCCCGTAATCCCGCTTACATTGTTCACCGCGGCGGATCGCTATACTTAAGGCAGACCCTGATTGCATGGGCCGGGAGGTTCCTGTGGAAGTAATTGTGCAGGTGAGGCCGCGGCAGACGCCGCAGGCGACGCGCACGACGCGCGCGGCGAGCGACGTTGCGCCGCCCGCGGTGTTTCGCACCGTCGAGGAGGAGTACGGCGTCACGCTGCGCCCGATGCACCCGAACGCACACGACGCTGTGCTGTGTACCTATTACTACGCGAACGTCACGGATGAGGCGACGGCGCACGAGGTGTTGACCCGCCTGCGCCGCAGCACCCGGATCGAGGCGGCCTACGTCAAACCCGCCGACGAGATGCCCACACCGTAGAATCTATGAACCACGGAATACACGGAATACACGGAAGAAGAAAAAGATAGATTTTTTCCGTGTATTCCGTGTTTTCCGTGGTAGATGAACTTCCGGATAGATTCCTTAACTCACCCGACGTAAAGGATCACCCTTCATGGCCGAGAAACGGAAAGCCTCAGCGCAGCCGCGCGCGGCCCAGGAACCGGTTTACCCCACCGAACGCGAACTGATCGTGATCGCCGTCGAGCCTTCGGGCCAGGCCGGCGGCGCACCCAGCGCGGGCTGGGCGCTCGACCCCGTGGCGGCGCTGCTCGCGCGCGCCGGCGCAAGCATGACCCCCCTGTTCGGCGCGAGCCAGAGCCGCGTGCAGCGCATGATGGACGACGCCGAGAGCGAATCGGACGCGCGGACGCCCGATCTCGCCATGTACTACCGCGTCGACGCGCCCGACGAGAAGCTCGACGGCCTCGCCACGCAGCTCAACCGGCTGCCGATGGTCGAGGCGGCTTATGTCAAGCCGCCCGCCGAACCGGCGCAGATCAACGACATGGAGGCCGACGCCGCCCCCGCGCCGCCCGTCACGCCCGACTTCACGGCGCGCCAGGGCTATCTGGACGCCGCGCCCGCGGGCGTGGATGCGCGCTACGCGTGGACGCTGCCCGGCGGCGGCGGCGCGGGCGTGCGGATCATTGACATCGAGGGGGAATGGCGCTTCTCGCACGAGGACCTGCTGCAGAACCAGGGCGGCGCGGTGGGCGGCGTGCAGCCGAACAGCCAGGCGTGGCGCAACCACGGCACGGCGGTGATCGGCGTCATCGGGGCCGACCGCAACGGGATCGGCGTGACGGGGATCTGCCCCGACGCCAACGTGCGCGCGATCTCGATCTTCGGCGGGCTGGGCTCGGCGGCGGCCATCCGCCAGGCCGCGGACATGCTCGACCCCGGCGACATCCTCCTGCTGGAGCTGCACCGGCCCGGCCCGCGCTTCAACCTCCAGTCGCGCGCGGATCAGCGCGGCTACATCGCCATCGAGTGGTGGCCCGACGACTTCGACGCGATCCGCTACGCCGTGGGCAAGGGGGTGATCGTGGTGGAGGCCGCGGGCAACGGCGCGGAAGACCTGGACGATGCGGTGTACGACGCGCCCGCGGCGGGCTTCCCCGCCGGTTGGACCAACCCCTTCAAGCGCGCGAACCGCGATTCGGGGGCCGTCATGGTGGGCGCGGGCGCGCCGCCGCCCGGCACGCATGACAGCGATCACGGCCCCGACCGCTCGCGGCTGGAGTTCTCGAACTACGGCGCGCTGATTGACGCGCAGGGCTGGGGCCGCGAGGTCACCACCACCGGCTACGGCGACCTGCAAGGCGGCGCGGACGAAGACCTGTGGTACACCGACCAGTTCTCCGGCACGTCGAGCGC
>JBBQRS010000060.1:0-29601 GCA_038214535.1 Anaerolineae bacterium | reverse complement strand
ACCTAAACAACTTTTATTTGTCAACCAGGGCTGCAAACTTCTTCAACTCCTTTGTGGCGTATTCCGCCGTTGGGTTCCCCCGGGTGGGGATCACCCCGCGACTACGAAGATGATCGGAGTGATGTTCCGTATGCCATCACTACGAAGGGTTTGACGGCAAAGCTACAGCGTGCGCCCCACGGCGGGGGCCAGCACCTTCAGGTCGGCTACGAGCTTCGCGAATTTCTCCGGCTTGAGCGATTGCGCGCCGTCCGACATGGCGACCTCGGGGTGCGGGTGCACCTCGATCATCAGGCCGTCAGCCCCGGCGGCGATGCAGGCCTTGCCCGCCGCCGACACCAATTCCCACTTGCCCGTGCCGTGGCTGGGGTCGCCGAAGACGGGCAGGTGTGTCAGTTGCTTCAGCACCGGGATCGCGTTGATGTCCAGCGTGAAGCGCGTGGCCGTCTCGAAGGTGCGGATGCCGCGCTCGCACAACATCACCTGATGGTTCCCCCCGCTCAGGATGTATTCCGCCGACATGAGCCATTCCTGGATGGTGCTCATTAGCCCGCGCTTGAGGAAGACGGGCGTCCGCGTGCGGCCCACCGCGTGGAGCAGCGCGTAGTTCTGGACATTGCGCGCGCCGATCTGGAGGATGTCGGTGTATTTGTTGACCAGCGGCACGGCCTCCGGCGACATCACCTCGGTGATGATCGGCAGCCCGGTGATCTCGCGCGCCTCGGCGAGCAACTCCAGCCCGTCCTCGCCCATGCCCTGGAAGGAGTAGGGCGAGGAGCGCGGCTTGAACGCGCCGCCACGCAGGATGGTCGCGCCCGCTTCTTTCACGGCGATCGCGGTCTCCAGCAGTTGGCTGCGGCTCTCGACCGAACAGGGGCCGGCCATGATGGTGAGTTGCGGGCCGCCAACGGGGACCCCGCGCACGTCAATCACCGTGTTCTCCGGGTGGAAGTCGCGGCTCGCCAGCTTGAACGGCTGGAGGATGCGGACGACGTTCTCGACGCCGGAGAGCAGTTCGAAGGTGTGGTTCTCGATGGGCCGATCATCGCCCACGACGCCGATGATGGTGCGCTCGGTGCCCTGTGAGAGATGGGCCTTGTAGCCGAACGTCTCGACCTGGCTTACCACGTCCTTGATCTGTTCGGGCGTGGCCTTGTGCTTCATGACGATGATCATTTGCCTGTCTCCTGTTCTCCGGCCGGCGCGGAGGTGATTTCGGGCGCAGCGGGGTAGCTGCCCAACAGTTTGAGGAAGGCCGTGCGCGTGAGCAGACCCATCAGCGCTCGATTGATGCCCGTGTCTTGCCAGTGGCCTTCCAGGTCCACGTAGAAGACGTAGTGCCACGGCCGGTTGCGGCGCGGCCGGCTCTCGATCTTGGTCAGGTTGATGTTACGGTCGGCCAACTCGCCCAGGACGTGATAGAGCGCGCCCGGCGTGTGCAGCGTGGCGAAGACGATGGAGGTCTTGTTGTGGCGGCCCGCGGGCGGCTCCTCGCGGCCCACTAGGAAGAAGCGCGTGGTGTTGTCGGACGAGTCCTCGATGCCGGCTTCCAGCAGTTCCAGCCCGTAGGTTTGCCCGGCCAGTGCGCTGGCGATGACCGCCGTGTGCGGATCGGGGTTCTCGGCCAGGTCCTTGGCCGCGCCCGCCGTGTCATAGGCCGGCACCGCCTCCCAGCCGTGGCTCTTGAGGTAACGCTCGCACTGGGCCAACGCCTGCGGATGCGAGTGGACCGTGCGGATGGCGGCGGGTTTCGTGCCCTGCGCGGCGAGCAGGCAATGGCGCACCCGGAACTTGACCTCGCCCACCACGCGCAGGTCGTGATCCAGTAGCAGGTCGAACGCCTGGTTGATCGAGCCTGCCAGCGAGTTCTCGACCGGCAGCAGACCCATCGTGGCGCGACCCTCTTCGACGGCCGTGAAAATGTCCTCGAAGCTGTGGCAGGGCAGGGTGTCCACCTGCGGGCCGAAATGCTGGAAGATGGCTTCCTGCGAGTTCGCGCCCGGCGCGCCCTGGTAGGCGACCGTGACCGGGCCGCCGCCGTAGATGCCCACGGGACCGCGTGAAGGCGCGACGGAGGCGGGTTTCGGCTTGAGATCCTCTTCGTCAACCTGGAGGTCGGGACGCAGTTGGCCCGCGTCGCGCAGGTAGACGTGGTTGATGGCGAAGGGCGGTCGGTCGGTGTTCCAGTGGAGCAGGACCCGGATGCAGTGGGGGATGCTGTCAGGGACGGCGATTTCGGCGGCGCTGAGCAACGGCACGTGATGCCAGCCGATCTTGCGGGCCGCCAGGGCCGGATGCACGGCGGTCAGGTCGGGCGTCGCGGTGAAGATGGCGCTGGCGAGATCGGCGAGATCGAGATCGTTGGCGGCAACCATGGCGTGCAGCAGTTCCTGCGTCGCCTCGACGATGGCTGCCTCGCTGTTTTCCGCTGCTGTGGTGGCTCCGCGGATGCCTCGGGTGGTCATGATTCCTCCTGATGCGATTGAGAATGAATTGCGGACAACAAAAAGAGCGTGGGGCTCAATGCTCCACGCTCTGGTCTCCGTTGATCACAGGGAGAGCGTTGCTTTAACTTCTCCCTGCTCGGCGCGGCGCATTGACCCCCCGGACCGGGGGGGTAAAATACGAGTAAAAGAAATACCGCGCCGTCAGATTTAGATGCACCTGATCATTCCTTGCTACTCAAGCCGCTTTCGTGGGAGAATGCTATCATGCCCACGGGACATTGTCAAGAGTCAAAAACCATGGTGGAACAATCTCGTCGAAGGAAGAGAACATGTCGCGCATCCACATTCCCACATCTTTTGCATCTCAAGCCGATCCGGCCGCAGTGGTAGCCGGGCAGTCCGTCCGGTTCACCGTGTTGACCTCGCGTTTGATCCGCATGGAGTACAGCCGGGACGAGGCGTTCGAAGACCGCGCCACCCAGGCATTCTGGCACAGGCGACAACCCGTACCCGAGTTCACGGTCACGCAGACGCCGGATAGCATCGAGATCGAGACCCAACATCTACGTCTGCACTATCGCATCACGGAGGCGGGCTTCTCACGCAGTACCTTATCGGTCCAGCAACGAGAGGGTGGGCCGGTCTGGCATTTCGGCGACCGCGATCCCCTCAATCTGCGCGGCACGGCGCGCACGCTGGACGGCGCCGACGGCGAGATCGAACTGGAGCCCGGGCTGATGTCACGCGCCGGCTGGGCGGTGGTAGACGACTCGCAGGGCCTGGTCTTCAATGCCGAGGGTTGGCCCGAACAGCGTCCGCCCGCGGCCCGCCACCCGAACGCGTATCGCGACCTCTATTTCTTCGGCTACGGCCACGACTACACGGGCTGTCTGCAAGACTATCTCAGGATCTCAGGCCGCGTGCCGATGGTCCCGCGCTACGCGCTGGGAAACTGGTGGAGCCGCTATTGGAACTATCGCCAGGACGAGCTGCGCGATTTGATGCTGGAATTCCGCGAGAAGGAGATCCCGCTATCGGTGTGTATCATTGATATGGACTGGCACATCACCGAGACCGGGAACGCATCGTCGGGCTGGACGGGGTATACCTGGAATCGCGAGCAGTGGCCCGATCCATACGGCTTCATCGCCTGGCTACATGAACAGGGGCTACGGACGGCCATGAACCTCCACCCGGCGGATGGCATCTGGCCGCACGAGGCGCAGTATGAGGAGATGGCGCGCTGCATGGGACAAGACCCGTCGAGCGGCGAGCCGGTTCATTTCGATCTGGCCGAGCCGCGTTTCGTCGAGGGCTATTTCGAGATCCTGCATCACCCGCTGGAGGCCGAGGGGGTGGATTTCTGGTGGCTCGACTGGCAGCAAGGCCAGCGCATGATCCATTCGAAGCAGCCCGTCGCCGAAGTGATGGATCCGCTGTGGTGGCTCAACCACCTGCACTTCTATGACCTCGCTCGCGATGGCGCGAAGCGCCCGTTCATCTTCTCGCGCTGGGGTGGGCTGGGTTGCCAACGCTACCCCATTGGCTTCTCCGGCGATAGCTGGGTGACGTGGGCGACGCTGGAATTCCAGCCGTATTTCACTGCCACCGCCTCCAACGTGGGGTTCGGCTGGTGGAGCCATGATATCGGCGGGCATTGCGCAGGTGTGGAGGAGCCGGAACTCTATGCGCGTTGGGTGCAACTGGGTGTCTTCAGCCCGATCATGCGGCTGCACAGCACCAACAATCCCTTCCATGATCGCAGGCCGTGGGGCAACAGCGCGGACGCATTCCGCGTCGCGCGGGAGGCGATGCAACTCCGCCACGCCCTGATCCCCTATCTCTACAGCATGGCGTGGCGGATGACGCAGGAGAGCATCCCGCTGGTGACGCCGCTGTATTACCGCGACAGTGACCGGGACGAGGCATATCGCTGCCGCAACCAGTTTTACTTTGGCAGTGAGCTAATGGTCGCGCCCTTCGTGACGCCGCGTGATGCGGAAACCAACCTGAGCCGACATACGGTCTGGCTGCCCGCCGGGGATTGGTTCGACTTCACCACGGGCGAGCACTTCGCGGGTAACCGCACGGTGACGCTCTACGGCGGGCTAGACGATGTACCGGTCTTCGCGCGGGCAGGCGCCATCGTGCCGTTGGGGCCGCGCGCCGGGTGGGGCGGGGTCGAGAACCCGGTCGAGTTGACCGTCTATATCTTCCCCGGAGCGGATGGCGCATTCACGCTGTACGAAGACGACGGGGTCTCGACCGCGTATCTGGATGGCGATCATGCCTTGACGCGGTTCGCACAGGAATGGGACGACGCCGAGTTGCGCTTCAGGATCGCGCCGGTAGAGGGCGAAACAAAGCATATCCCGGCGGGCCGCCAGTATCGGCTGGTCGTGCGCGGCATCCGCCGACCCGATATGTTCCGGTTGACGCACAATGGCGAGGACTTGGCGGCAGGGGCGACTTACGACGAGGCGATCGAATCGCTGACGTTGGCTCTCGTGCCTGTAGGCCCGGCGGACGAGTTGACGCTGACAATCGGCGCGAATCAGGGTTTGCTTCTCTCGCAACAAGACCGGCGGCAAGAGAAGCTTGAGGCGATGCTGCGCGCCTTCAAGCTCGATTCGCGGGTGAAGCACGAGCTTTACCTCGCGCTGCCCGAACTACTGGCAGACCCCAACCGGTTGAGCCGGTACGCGGGCGATCTGGACAGGGTGAGCGACGCGCAGTGGATGGCGTTGCGGAACGGGCTGGAAGGTTCGTAAGGGGCATTTTTGTAAGAATCTATCCGAACATCCCGAAATCATCCTTTGTAGTGACGGCTTTAGCCGTTGTCGTGCGCCCCAACGGCTAAAGCCGTCACTGCAAAGTGGCCGGTTGACTACATTGGATAGATGCCAGGTCTCGCACTCCTGTTTATTTCAGAACCGGTGCGGCGCGCTCTACTGCCTCTGCGACGCGGCGCGCCCGGCGGACGAGGGCGGCGAACTGTTCCGGGGTGAGCGCTTGCGCCGCGTCGGAGAGGGCGTCTTTCGGCGAGGGGTGTACCTCGACGATCAGCCCGTCCGCGCCGGCGGCGATCCCCGCGCTGGCAATGGCCGTGACGTAGGCGGATTCGCCGGTGCTGTGGCTGGGGTCGAGCAGCACCGGCAGATGGGTGCGCGCCTTCAGCACGGGGACGGCGTTGATGTCGGTAGTGTTGCGCGTCGAGGTCTCATAGGTGCGAATGCCGCGCTCGCACAGCGCCACGCGCCGGTTGCCGTGCGACAGGATATACTCCGCGGCGAGCAGCAATTCGTCTATGGTTGCCATCAGGCCGCGCTTGAGCAGCACGGGGTGCAGGCTCTCACCGATGGCGTGCAGCAGGGCGTAGTTCTGCATGTTGCGCGCGCCGATTTGCAGCATATCGGCGTAGCGGGCGACGACCGGGACCAACTCTGGGGTCATCACCTCGGTGACGATGGGCAGCCCCGTGGCCTGGCGCGCCTCGACGAGCAGCTCCAGCGCGGCTTCGCCCATGCCCTGATAGGCGTAGGGCGAGGTGCGCGGCTTGAACGCGCCGCCGCGCAACGCCTGTGCCCCCGCCTCCTTCACGGCATGCGCGGTCTCCAGCACCTGGCTCCGGCTTTCGACGGAGCAGGGGCCTGCGATGATGAAGATCTCCGGCCCACCGAGGCGCGCGCCGCCCAGGTCAATCGTCGTGTCGCGCGCGATGAACTCGCGCGAGGTGAGCTTGTAGGCCTTCGAGATCGGTGCGACCTCTTCGACGCCGGGGAAGGGCGCGAAGACCGGCTCCAGCCCGGCGGTGCGCTCGCCGACGACGCCGATGATGGTGTGTTCTGCGCCGTGCAGCAGGTGCGAGCTCATGCCGCGGGTCTCGACTTCGGCGATGATGCGGTTGATTTGCTCCAGGGTGGCGTCGCGCTGCATCACAATGAGCATACCAGATTCTCCTTTGCATCTATCTTGAGAATGTATCGGTTAGCCCCGTTCACGGGGCGCCGTTCCCGTAGCCCGGCGATCAAATCGCCGGGCGGTTGCGCGTGACCCACGGTCTCGTGTTTTGCGTGGGATGTTCGGTCACGTGCAACCGCCCGGATATGAATATCCGGGCTACCCCACAGCGCCGGATTAATCCGGCTGGAAGCATTGCGGGTTGGGAATATTTTGGTTTAGAATCTATCCGAATACTCCCAAATCATCGTATCTTTCCTTTCGTAGTGAAGCCTTTAGCCGCTGGGGAGCACAAAAACGGCTAAAGCCTTCACTACAAAGGGGTGGCGCACAGTTTTCGGATAGACACTTAATCTACCGGCTTAAGGCGGCGCGGAGGTCGGCGACGAAGGCGCCCGCGTCTGCTTCGGGGTCATGGCCGGCGCGCACCGCGTTGATCAGCGCCGAGCCGACGATCACGCCATCCGCGACCTGGGCGACGGCGCGGGCCTGTTCCGGCGTCGAGATGCCGAAGCCCACGGCGAGCGGCGTGTGCGCGACCGCACGAACGGACGCGATGAAATCGGCGAGTCCGGTCGGCAGGGCGGTGCGCGCGCCCGTGACGCCGGTCAGTGAGACGAGATAGGTGAAGCCGGTGCTGTGCGCGGCGATATCGGCGATGCGCGACGATGGTGAAGTGGGCGCGATGAGAAAGACGAGCGCGCGTTCGGAAGCGCACGCGGCATCCTCGAGGTCGCCGGCTTCTTCCACGGGCAGGTCGGGCACGATGAAGCCGTCCACCCCGGCGGAGGTCGCGTCGGCGATGAAGCGCTCGAGACCGTAGGCCAGGATGGGGTTGTAGTAGCCCATCAGCAGGAGCGGTTGCGTGACGCCGGCCGCCCGAAGGCGCGCCGTGATTGCGAGGCAGCGATCCACCGTCGCGCCCGCTTCGAGCGCGGTCTGCGTCGAGTGCTGGATGGTCGGGCCGTCGGCGAGCGGGTCGGAGAAAGGGACGCCCAGCTCGATGAGGTCGGCGCCCGCGTCGGCAATCGCGCGGATCACCTGCTCGGATCGGGGGAGATCGGGATAGCCCAGGGTGTAGTAGGGCATGAGAGCGGCGCGGCGTTCGGCGTGGGCCGCGGCGAAGGCGGATTGGATGCGGGAGAGGCCGGTGGGTGTGGTTTGGTCGGTCATACGTGTTGTCTCCGGGATGGCGCACAGGAGTGCGCGCTACGAGCAAGACGGTGCAGAGAACTGCGCGCTACGAGCAAGACGGCGCTTCTCACGAGCCCTACCACTACAAACGGCCGCGCTCGGCGAGGGCGTGGGTGATCGTGTCCAGGTCTTTGTCGCCGCGGCCCGACAGGTTGACTAGCAAGATGGCGTCCGGCGGCAGGGTCGGCGCGAGGCGGGCGGCTTCGGCGACGGCATGTGCCGATTCCAGCGCCGCAAGGATGCCCTCGGTGCGGGCCAATAAGCTGAACGCTTCAAGCGCCTCCTCGTCATTGGCGCTGGTGTACTCGGTGCGGCCGATCTCGCGCAGATAGGCGTGTTCCGGGCCGACAGCCGGATAATCGAGGCCGGCGGAGATGGAATGTGTGGCCGCGATCTGGCCGTCGGCATCTTGCAGGACGTAGGTGCGCGTGCCGTGCAGCACGCCGGGCCGCCCCATGCCGGGGTCGCCGAAACGCGCCGCGTGCTTCCCGGATGCGATGCCCTCACCGCCCGCCTCTACGCCGATCAGCCGCACTGCCGGGTCGTCGCGGAAGGCGTGGAACATCCCGATGGCGTTCGAGCCGCCGCCGACGCACGCCACGCAGACGTCGGGCAGGCGGCCCGTCTCGGCGAGCATCTGGGCGCGCGCCTCGATCCCGATGACCGACTGGAACTCGCGCACGATGGTGGGATAGGGGTGCGGCCCGAGCGCGGAGCCGAGCAGGTAGTGTGTGGTCTCGACGTTGGTCACCCAGTCGCGGATGGCCTCGTTGATGGCGTCCTTCAGGGTGCGGCTGCCGCTGCTCACGGGGTGCACCTCGGCCCCGAGCAGACGCATCCGCAAGACGTTGGGCTGCTGGCGGGCGATGTCCACGTCGCCCATGTAGACGACGCACTCCAGCCCCAGCAGGGCCGCCGCGGTGGCGGACGCGACGCCATGCTGCCCCGCGCCCGTCTCCGCGACGATGCGATGCTTGCCCATGTGTTGCACCAACAGCGCCTGTCCCAGCGCGTTGTTGATCTTGTGCGCGCCGGTGTGGGCCAGGTCTTCGCGTTTTAGATAGATTTGCGCCCCGCCCAAGTGCTCAGTCAGCCGCCGCGCGTAGGAGATCGGCGTCGGGCGACCCACATAGGTGCGAAAGAGCCTGTCGAGCTCGGCGGTGAAGCCGGGGTCCTCACGCAAGGTGAGGAAGGCAGTTTCCAGCTCGGCCAGCGCGGGCATCAGCGTCTCGGGGACGAACTGGCCGCCGTACGCGCCGAACCGGGGCGATAGTTTTATATCAGTCGGTGTGTTGATGGTCATCTGTTTATCTCACATCTCAGGTCAGATATTTTCTCGCGGAGTGCGCATCCTCAGATGCGCACTCCGCGAGGAGAGCGTTTAGAATTGTGCGGCATTGCGAGCCGCTTGGCTGAACGCGCGCATCAGGGCCGGGTCTTTGCGACCCGGCGACGACTCCACGCCGGAAGCGACGTCTACGCCCCACGGGTGGACCTGTCGCACGGCGGCGGCCACGTTGTCGGGGCGCAGCCCACCCGCGAGCAACAGCGGGTAGGCGGCGGCCAACTGCGCGGCCGTCTGCCAGTCTGCGCTGAGGCCGGTGCCGCCATATTGCCCGGCCCCGGTGGCCGCGTCGAGGAGCAGGGCGGGATGTGACGCACCTGGTTGCACGGCGTAGCGGCCCGCTTCTTCTATCGCGGTCGCTCCGCTTGCCCGGATGGACTTGAACGCCCGCCCCGCGCCGACCGCAACCAGGTCGCCCGGTGGCTCGTCGCCGCTCAACTGCGCCAGGTCGAGGTCGCACGTTGACATAATGCGAAGAATCTCATCGGGATGACCGTTGACGAACACGCCTACCGCCGAAAACTGCGAGACACCGGCTCGCAGCGCAGATACCAGTTCAGTGCAGGTCGCCACGGTGAGATAACGCGGGCTGGGCGGGTAGAAGTTGAACCCCAACATCTCCGCGCCCGCGTCCAGGGCGGCCAGCCCATCCTCCAGCGTGATGATGCCGCAGATTTTGACGATCATGCGATATCCTGTCGCCGACCGGCGGCCGTCAGGGCGTTGACAAGGACGCCGGTGTCAGGCGCTGTGACCAGCGCCTCGCCCACGAGGATCGCATCTACGGCGGGCGCACCATCCGCGCGGGTCAGCGCGGCGAGATCGCGCACATGCTGCGGCGTGAAGATGCCGCTTTCCGCGACGACGGCGATCTCGGCGGGGATCGTCGAGGCGAGCCGGTATGTTGTTTGCAGGCTAACCTCGAAGGTGCGCAGGTCGCGGTTGTTGATACCGATCAAGGTGGGCTTGCAGGCCAGCGCGCGCTCAAGGCCGCCTTCGTCATGCACCTCCACCAACGCCGTCATGCCGAGTTCACGAACGACCCCCTGTAGTTCGCATAGTAAATCGGGCTCCAGGTGGGCCGCGATGAGCAGCACGGCGTCGGCTCCGGCGGCGCGGGCCTCATAGACCTGGTAGGGGTCACAGATGAAATCCTTGCGGAGCAGCGGCGCGCCGAGGTGCAGTGCGGCGACCGCGCGCAGATCATCCAGGCTGCCGCCGAAGTATCTCTCGTCGGTGAGGACGCTGATCGCCATCGCACCGCCGGTCATGTAGGTCTGCGCAAGGGCGAGTGGGTCTAAACCGGGCGAGAGCGCCCCCCGCGACGGGGAGGCGCGCTTGATTTCGGCGATTAGCGCCGGGCGTGTGGGGGCAGCGCGCAGGGCCGCGGCGAAGTCGCGCGCGAGGGGCTGCGCCCCTGCCAGCCGCGCTAATTCGGCGAGCGGCGTGATCGTCTTGCTCGTCGCGACCTCGCTGCGCTTGTGGATAAAGATCTCTGAAAGTATGTCTTGCTGAGGCGCGCTCATGGTTGCTGCCTGTACTTTGCTATTACGAAGCGTTGCTGCGTGATCGGTTTTCGTGTAATCAAGGGCGCGCTTCCGCCTTTTCAGTCTGCGCTGCCAGGGCGTTGCTGAGTTCGGCCAGCGCTTCCAGTTTCTCCAGCGCCGCGCCGGAGTCCAGCGCACGTGCGGCCGCGTCCAGTGCGTCGCGGATCGCTTCAATCGGATCGTCGCCGGCGTTCGGAAGGGCCAACGCCGCGGCGGCGTTGAGCAGCGCGACGTCGCGGCGCGGGCTGCGATCCTCGCCGGAAAGCACGTCGCGCATCATGCCCGCATTCTGGGCGGGCTCGCCGCCGCGCAGGTCGTCGGGTTCGGCGGGGCGCAGACCCAGATCAGCCGCGCGCAGTTCGAACGTGGTCACTTCGCCGTCGTGCAGATAGCTGATGCGCGTCGCGCCCTCGGTCGTGAGTTCGTCCAGCCCGCGGTGGCCGTGGACGACGAAAGCGGCCCGTCCGCCGAGCATCCCCAGGACGCGCGCCAGCGGTTCGGTCAGCCCCGGGTCGTAGACGCCGATCAGTTGGTGCGTGGCCGCAGCGGGGTTCGTCAGCGGACCGAGGAGGTTGAAGATGGTGCGCTGCCCCAGTTCACGCCGCGGACCGACGGCGTGCTTCATGGCCGGGTGGAAGCGCGGCGCAAAGAGGAACCCGATGCCGGCGCGGTCAATGCACGCAGCCACGTCCTCCGGCGTCAGGCTGACCTGCACGCCCGCCGCGGTCAGCACGTCGGCGCTGCCACACCTGGATGAGGCGGCGCGGTTGCCGTGCTTAGCGACGCGGCGGCCCGCCCCCGCGATGATGAACGCCGCGGTAGTGGAGATGTTGAAGGTGTGCGCGCCGTCGCCGCCGGTGCCCGCCGTGTCGAGCAGGGGGCCGTTGGGGCGGGTGCGCACCTGCTGGGCGTTCGCGCGCATGGCGCGGGCGCTGCCGGCGATCTCATCCACCGTCTCGCCCTTCATGCGCAGCGCGACCAGATAGCCGCCGATCTGCGCGGGGGTGGCGTCGCCCGCCATGATGGTGTTCATGGCCGCCTCGGCCTCTGCAAGGCTGAGGTCTTGCCGCTGGATGATCTTTCCGATATAGTCGTTGAGCATGATAACCCCCTTTGACCTCAGTGCGACCCGTTGACGGCGAGGAAATTGCGTAAAATCTGCTTGCCGTGGGTCGTCAGGATGGATTCGGGGTGAAACTGCACCCCGTAGATGGGCAGCTCGCGGTGGCGCAGCCCCATGACCTCACCTTCGGAGGTGAAGGCCGTGATTTCGAGGGCAGATGGCGCAGGCTCCGAGACGATGAGCGAGTGATAGCGCGTGGCCGGGAAGGGGCTGGGCACGCCGACGAACAGACCTTCGCCGTAGTGATAGATGGGCGAGGTCTTGCCATGCACCAGCCGCGGCGCGCGCACCACCTGGCCGCCGAACACCTCGCCGATGCACTGATGGCCCAGGCAGACGCCCAGCAGCGGGCGGGATGGGCCCAAACAGCGGATCACCTCGTTCGAGACGCCCGCGTCGGACGGGTCGCCGGGGCCGGGGGAGATCACGATGTGGCTGGGTTCCAGCGCCCCCAGCGCGTCCGGGGTGATAGCGTCGTTGCGATAGACCTGCACCTCGGCCCCCAGCTCGCCGAAGTACTGGACCAGGTTGTAGGTGAACGAATCGTAGTTATCAATCACGGCAATCATTGCGCAGCCTCCTCCTCGGAACCGACGACCCGGACCGCGGCGTGTTCCGCGGTTTCGACGGCGGCGAACAGGGCGCGGGCCTTGTTCACCGATTCCTGATACTCGCGCTCCGGCTCGGAGTCGGCCACCAGCCCGGCCCCGGCCTGCACGATGATCGTCTGCCCGCGCATCATCAGCGTGCGGATGGCGATGCAGGTGTCGAGCGAACCATCGTAAGAGAAATAGCCGACGGCCCCTGCGTAGATGCCGCGCGGCTGGCCTTCCAGCTCGGCGATGATCTCCATCGCGCGAATCTTCGGCGCGCCGCTGACCGTCCCCGCCGGGAAGGTGGCGCGCATCAGATCGAAGCCGTCATATTGCGGCCGAAGGGCCCCGTCCACGTGCGAGACGATGTGCATGACGTGAGAATAGCGTTCGATGCCCATCAGGTCGGAGGTCTGCACCGTGCCATACTCGCAGACGCGCCCCAGATCGTTGCGGGCGAGGTCAATCAGCATGACGTGTTCGGCGCACTCCTTGGGGTCGGCCAGCAGTTCTTTCTCAAGGGCGATGTCCTCTGCCGGGTCGCCGCCGCGCGGCCGCGTGCCCGCGATGGGGCGAATCGCTGCCTTGCGCCCGTCGAGCCGGACGTGCATCTCCGGCGATGCGCCGATCAGGTGGAGCGGTTCGCCGGGGATCAGGCCCTCGAAATCGAAGAAGAACATGTAGGGCGAGGGGTTGAGTCGGCGCAGCGCGCGATAGATGTCGAACGGGGCGGCGGTGGTCTCGCGCGAGAAGCGTTGCGAGATGACGATCTGGAAGATGTCGCCTGCGGCGATGTACTCTTTGGCGGCGCGCACGGCGTCGCAATACTGCTCGCGGGTCATGTTCGAGCCGATCTCGGCGTGGGCGGCCTCCGCGCCGGGGTTCGGCTGCCGGGTGAGCGGGCGTTGGAGGCGGCGCTCGATTTCATCCAGCCGCGCTTCGGCTTCGGCGTGCGCCTTTGCCGGGTCGCCGTTCGGATAGGGGTTCGCAATGAGCAGCAGCCGCCCGAAGGCGTGATCGAAGGCGACGATAGTGTCGGCCTGGAGGAAGATCGCGTCGGGGAGGTCGGGCGACGGCTCCAGCGCCAACCGCGGTTCGAAGAAGCGGATCGTCTCGTAGCTCAGATAGCCGACGAGGCCGCCGACGAGGCGCGGCATACCGGGCGCGACCGCGGGCGGGTTGTCGGCCAGGGCGGCGCGCAGCACATCCAGCGGGTCTTCGCCCGGTGGAATTTCCTCCTCCGTGACGCCGGAGGCGGCATGGCGCTCGACGGCGCGGCCGCGCACGACGAAGGCGCGGCGCGGATGGATGCCGATGAACGAATAGCGCGCCACTTGTTCGCCGCCGCTGACGCTTTCGAGCAAGAACGACGGGCCGTCGCCGGCGAGGCGCAGGTAAACGGAGACGGGGGTCTCCAGGTCGGCAGGTAGCTCGCGCACGAGGGGCGGCGCGAGTTGCGTCTGCGAATCCAACTGTTCCAGGGTCAGCATGGTCATCTCCGGGATCGAGAAATAAGAACGCCCTTCTCCGTCCGCAGGGACGGGAAAAGGGCTTCCCGTGGTGCCACCCTGGTTAGACCGGCCTGCACGTCATCCTTATTCCCCTGCCCTTACCGTAGTTCAGGGCCTCGTGCCCGTCGTCGCCGCCCACAAGGGGCTAAACTACCGGGCTTGGAATAAAAAACACCTCGTCGTGAAAGCGACAAGGTGCGTCGGCCAGCCTCACTCTGTGGAGCACGGCCCCTGTCCCGGCGGCAACGCCTGGGGTGGTGGCTTATGCTCTTTGCCCTGATAACGGTGGCAGCTCCGGCGCGGGCTACTGGACTCAAGTCTTTCGCCGTGCAGCTCCGAGGTCCATTCAACGCCATCGTGCGGGCGGGGGTTTCACCGTGCCCCGCTCTCTGTGCCGCCGTTGCAGCGTCTACTCGTCCTCTTCACAGCTTTTGTGTGGAGTTGTATTCGATTGTGGTGATCTTATATCACAGAACGTTGGCGCTTGTCAAGGGCCAATTTTCGCCGAATAGGGGCTTATGGCAGTTCTGCGAAGATCTCCGGGTGTTGATCTGCCAGATAAAGGAGTCTTCTGGCTGGTCCTCCGGGTTCGCGACGGCCCTGTTCCCAGTCTTGCAAGGTGCGCAGGCTGATGCCCAGAAGCCCGGCGAATGCAGCCTGTGACAGCTTCAGGCGCGTTCGGATCGCTTTCGGAGACACAGATTTCTCCATCCGGCGTGTTCGCAGGTTGCCCTCACCGGCCTTGAAGGCTTTAACTTCTCGGATTCCTTCCAAAACTTCCTTACCAATATCACGATCAGTCATCTTCAATCTCCCTGAGATTATTTGCCGCGCGCAAGGGCTTCCAGCCGTTCTAGCGCGGCGGCCATGTCAATGCCGGGGCCGAGGACGGGTCCCCAGACGTCGCCCACGTCGGCGATGCGCTTCGGCAGCGAGCCCAGGGTGAAGGTGAGCGGGGTCAGGCCGGGGCGCACTTCGGGCCAGAGGAGCGGCGCGGCGGCGGGAGCATGGCGGCGGGCGCGCAGGGAATAGGCCGCGATCACGCTTTTGCTCAGGCTGTTTTGCAGGCAATCCAGATAGACCTTGCCGCAGCGCTTCTCCGGGCTGCGCTCCAGGCTGGTGAGGTCGGGCAGGCGCTCGTTGATGAGGTGCGCGACGATGGTGATGAACTCGGTGGCCTGGTCGTAGGAGTATTGCGCGCCCAGCGGCACGAAGATGTGTAACCCGTCGCCGCCCGACGTCTTGGGATAGGCGGGAATCTTTGCCGCGTCCAGCACGTCGTGCGCGGTTCGAGCGACTTTGATGACCGTGCCGAACGGGACTTCCAGCGGGTCGAGGTCGAGGACGACGTAATCGGGGCGGTCAAGGCTACCCATGCGCGAATGCCAGGGGTGCAGCTCGATCGCGCCGAGGTTGGCGAGATAGACGAGGGTTGCTTCGTCCTGGCAGAGCAGCGCGGAATCCTGCTCGATGTCGGGGAGGTTCAGGTCGCGCACCTCTATCCACGGCGGCGACTGCTTGCGGAAGTCTTTCTGATAGAAGCCCTCGCCCCGGATGCCATCGGGGAAGCGCCGGACGGAGAGCGGGCGGTCTTTGAGATAGGGCAGGATGGTGGGGGCGACGGCGCGGTAATACGCGACCATATCCTGCTTGGTGAGGCCGTCTTCGGGCCACAGGACGCGGCTCGGATGGGTGACTTCAACCTGCTGTCCGTCAATTTCCATCTCGTCCACCTCCTCGCGCTGCGGCTGATAGCGCGGGATGAAACTCTTGCGCGCGGGCGGCGCGGGTGTCTCGCGCACCACGGTGCGCGGGTCCACGTCGTCGCGCAGCCCCATGTAGACGGCCTGGCGCATCAACCCGTCGCTGGTCCAGCCCGCGAACTTGATCTCACAGACCAGTTCCGGGCGCACCCAGACGGGTGGGGCGTTGGTGGGCGGGGTCGTTGCGAAGGGCGATTCCTCGGTGATGAGGGGTTGCATCCGGCGGCACAGGCGCGCCAGCTCGGCGGCGTCGAAGCCCGTTCCCGAATGCCCGATGTAGATGAATGCGTCGCCCTCGTACAGGCCGAGGATCAGCGCGCCCAACTCCGTGCGGCCTTCGGGCGGCTCCGTGTAACCCGCGATCACCGCCTCCTGCCGCGTGGCCGTCTTGATTTTCAGCCAGCCCGCCGTGCGCTTGCCTGGCTGATAGATGGAGCCGCCGTCTTTTGCAATGATGCCCTCTAACCCGTTCTTGCGCGCCGCGTCGAACATCGCGACGCCCTGGCCTTCAATGTGGTCGCTCAGCCGGACGTGTGGCAGCGCGGGGACGATCTGCGCGAGCAGCGCCTTGCGCCGGTGCAAGGGTAGGTGCGTCAGGTCATGGCCGGCCAGGTAGAGGATATCGAAGACGAAGTAGACCAGGACGCCGGCCTGCGGGTCTTGTAGATAGTATTGCAGCAGGCGGAACTGGGGGCGGCCCTGCGCGTCGAGGACGACGACCTCGCCGTCGAGCACGGCTTCGATGCCGAGTTGCCCCAGGTCGGCCACCACCTCCGGGTAGCGCGCCGTGAAGTCCAGGTCGTTGCGCGAGTAGAGGCGCACTTGCGGCCCCTCCCCGTCCTGCACTTCGGCAATCGCGCGATAGCCGTCCCATTTGATCTCGAAGAGCCAGCCGGGCCGGTCGAACGGCGCGTCAGCCAGGCCCGCCAGCATCGGCTGGACGTTGTGGGGCATCTCGACAATGGGCAGCGCGTCAAGATCGGCGTTGACCGGGGCGACCACGTTTGTTGCAGGTGGATCGGCGGCGGACGGCGGGTTGCTGATGCCCGCGCCCGTCCACACCGGCGGATCGGAACCCGCGATCTGCGCCAGGGTGCGCCCGCTCTTCACCGAGCGATCCCACAGGGTGACGTCCTGACCCGTGGCGAACGCATCCCGCTTCTTGATGAGGAGCCAGTTCTTGTTGTCTTCGCCTTTCATGCGCGACAGGGAATACTCACCCTTCAGCTTTTCGCCTTGTAGTGCGAACTTGAGCCGGCCCCTGGCGAGACCTTCGCGCAGTGTCGCCTCACTCTCTGCGCGCGTGAGGGTGTCCGGCGCGTGATATGTACCCTCATCCCACAACATCACCGTGCCCGCGCCGTAGTTGTTCGCCGGGATGATCCCCTCGAAGTTGCCATAGTCCAGCGGGTGATCCTCGACCATCACGGCGAGGCGCTTGTCGGCGGGGTTGAGCGAGGGGCCTTTGGGGACGGCCCAGCTTTTGAGCACACCATCCAGTTCGAGGCGGAAATCGTAATGGAGGCGTGAGGCGTCGTGCTTTTGGACGAAAAAGCGCAGCGGGCCGCCGCCGGCGGGTCCGGCTTCGGGTTCGTCCGGCGGCGGCTCGGGCGTACGGTCAAAATCGCGCTTCTGACGGTACAGTTCGAGGCTCATGGTTATTTCTGCGTCTGGGTCAGGCTCTCTCGCAGTTTGGCGAAGAGGTCCGTCACATCTGCGGGCACGGGCTCTTCTTCCGGCGCGGCTTCCGGCACGTGGCCCGCGGCTTTCTCCTTGATGAACTCGAGAAGCTGTTCGGTGTAGGCGTCGGTGTATTTGGCCGCGTCGAACGGCTCGGTGAGCTGGTCCACCAGTTTGGTCGCCATCTCCAGCTCGCGCGGCTTCACGGCGTCGGTCGGCGGCAGTTCGAGGTCGGTGGGTTCGCGCAGTTCGGAGGCGAAGCGGAGCTGGTTCAACACCAGCATGTCGCCGTCAGGCTGGATGGTTGCCATGCGCTCACGGTTGCGGAGGACGTAGCTCGCGACGCCGACCTTGCCCTTCGCGCGCATGGCCTCGCGCAGCAGGGCGTAGGCCGGGGCTGCGCCTTCTACCGGCTCCAGGTAGTAGGGTTTCTCGATCAGCTTGGGGTCTATCTCAGATGCATCGGCAAACGAAGTGATCTCGATGGTCTTTGTCTTCTTCGGCGAGGCGCGCTTGAAGTCGTCGTCGGTCACGACGACGTACTCGCCCTTGCGAATCTGATAGCCCTTGACGATATCTTCCCAGGGCACTTCTTCGCCGGTGCGCGCGCAGACACGCGCATAGCGGATCGGGCAGAGGTCGTCTTTGCGCAGGAGATCGAAATCCAGTTCCCGGTCTTCGCTGGCGGAGTAGAGTTTCACGGGGATGTAGATCAAACCGAAGGTGATCGCGCCGCTCCAGATAGGTCGCATGATATCCTCCTGTTCACTTCACGGGCTGGCTGATCCTGCCGATAGGATAGCACCAACCGGGGAAACGGACAACCCTGTCTGAGGCCTTAATGGTTGCGCTTTGGGCTGCTTTGCGACGGTTATCTGAGGCCGCTGCTCACCGCCTTGGCGGTGGCGGCGGCGCGGCTGTCCACGTCCAGCTTCTCGAAGATGGATTTGAGATAGCGCTTGACGGTGTTCTCGGAGATGAAGAGGGCGTGGGCGACGCCCTTGTTGGTGAGGCCGCGCACGACGAGGGCCAGCACCTCGCGCTCGCGCGGGGTCAGGCTGCCGATCTCGCCAAAGCCTGCACCACCCGTTTCCGCCGCCTCGATGATCAGGCCGGCGAAGGCGACCCGGTCGAAGCTTTGCTTCTCGACGTAGGCGTGAATGCCGAACTCGGCGTAGGCGCGCTCGACCTCTTCGCGGCTGGCCAGCCCGCTGATGACGATGGCGGGGAGGGCGGAGGCCAGCGCGCCGCGCAAGATTTCATACCCGTCGCGGTTGTCACGCGGGGCGGTGGAACTGGCGAGCGACAGGTCTACGACGGCGACCGCGAATTGATCGCGGCGCAGATAGCCCAGCGCCTCGCCGTAGCTGAGACAGGCGCGCACGCCAAACCCCGCATCCTCCAGGATCTCGGCGACGAGGCTGCGCCAACCGGCGTCGTCTTCGACCAGAAGAACGTCGCCACGTTGGACAGGGCGCGACGGTTCCGGGGTGGTTGGCGGGGCTGATATGGCCACACCGTGACTTGCGACAGGCGCAGGCGCGAGGGCCAGTGCGCGATGGATGACCTCGCGAAATTCGGAACGGCGAAAGGCTTCCTTGCGGAGACAGGTGAATGCCCCGTACTCGGTGAGGGCGCTGACTGCTAACTCTACGGTGGCGAAGCCGGTAAGCAGCACGGTGACGCAGCCGGGATCCAACTGCCCAACGGTGGTCAACACTTCGAGGCCGTCGCGGTTTTGCCCGTCGTCGGCCAGCGCCAGGTCTACCACGGCGACGCGGTGCTGGTGATCCTTGAGCAGGGCCACCGCCGCATCGAGATTCGAGGCCACGTCTACGGCCAGGCCCATGTCCGACAGAATCTCGGTCAGGATCTCTTGCCAGGCGTCCGTGTCTTCGACTATCAGCGTGCGCATTGGTTCGGGCATCATGGTTTGCCCCCCGCAATCGGGATGTGCAGCCGGAAGGTCGTTCCGTGCTCGCCGTCGCTCTCGACCGTGATGCTGCCCCCCAGACGCGTCATCAGGGTCTTGACCCACCACAAACCGAACCCCAATCGCGAGGGCGACCGCTTTGCGCGACCGCTTTGCGCGGCGTGACTACCCGAGACGTTGAAATCGAAGATGCTTGAACCCAGGTCGGGCGGAATGCCGGGGCCGTCGTCGCGGATGGAGAGCTCGACGCGCGCGCGCGCCACTTCGCCTGCAATCGTAAGATTGCCCTGGCCGCCCATCGCTTCGCGCGCATTCTCGAGGAGGTTCACCAGCGCCAGCGTCAACCCTTCGCGCCCGGCCATCACCGACGGCAGGTCATCCAGGCCCGCGATGTGAACGGCGACGCTACCCGGCAAGTTGGCCTGCGAGAGGGCGTCTTCGACGCAAAGCCGCACGGCGGTGGGGGCGATGTCAATAGGTCGGAGCAGCGAAAGGCGCTCGCGCACGGTGGACATGGCATCCAGCGCGGCGCGTTCGATTTCGACCAGGTTCGCCGCCAGATAGGGATTATCCTCCAGCAGGGGCGCGCATTTGTCCTGGATGCCCTCGATCCGCACGGGGATCGTGCCGACCTTGTTGTTGAGGTGATGGAGCAGGTTCGCCGCCACATCGCCCATGGCCGCGAAGGTTTCGGCCACGGCGCGGGCCTCTTCCGCGTCGCGCAGCACGCGTTGATGGGTCTCATTCTCCAGCGCCAGCGCCGCATAGTGCGCCAGAATGCTCATGACCTTCTTATCCCATTCGGCCGGGTCCGACTCGGCGTGTTCATCGTCTGAATAGACCGCGAGCGCACCGACCGGTTTTTGATCGAGCGCGGAGAGGACGGGCGTGACGAGACCGCGTTTCCAGCCTTTGACGCCCGATGGGTTACGTTCGTAGGTTAGCGGCGAGCCGGTAAGGACGGCGCGCCGGATCATTTCCTCCGGGAGTTTGGGCAGGGTATTCGACGCATCGGTTGAAGTGGCCGCGCGAAGCGTCAGCGTCTCGCCGTCCAGCGTCCAGATGCCGCTGCCGTCAATGTTCAGCAGGTCGCAGGCCAGTGACGTGAGGTGCTGGAGCACGTCGCCGGTGGGGCGGGTGAGCAGCCGTTCGGCAGTGTCGCGCAGCGCGTCGAGCAGCCGCACTTCCTGAATCGCAATCACCGCCTGCGACGCCAGCGATTGAAGCAGGTGGCTGTCAGCCTCGGAAAAGGCGGCGATTTCGGGGCTTTCGAGGTTGAGCACGCCCTCCAGCCGCCCGCCCGCGCCGATCAGCGGCACCGTCAACTCGGAGCGCATATCCAGCACGTGATCCAAAGGATAGTAAATGCGCGACCAGGGCGGCTGGGCGACATCCGGGATATTGAGGGGCCGGCGGGTCTTGGCGACCCAGCCCATCACGCTGGTGGTGTTGATGGGCAGGGCCTCGATGGCAGGGCTGCCCAGTCGCTCGCCGGCGACCGCGCCCGTGAGCAGGTGTTCGCCGGCGCGGTCCACGAGGCGGAAGATGCCGTAGTGCGCGTTGGTGACCTCCAGCGCCATTTGCAGGATTGCCTCCAGCGTCTCTTCCAGCCGGGTGCGCGACGAAATCAACAGGCCCGCGTGATGCAACAGGCTGAGTTCATCCTGTTTGCGGCTCAGGTCGCGTTGGATGCGCGCGACCTGGCTGGCGTGATAGATCGCCATGGCGGCCTGGTTGACGAGGTTGTTGAGGAGCAGCAGTTCGATCTCTGCGAAGGGGCGGTCTTCGTGCAGGTAGACATACAGTGCGCCTTCGGGGCGGTCGGCCACGACGAGCGGAAGGCAGGCGACGGTTTTAACGCCTTGCAGCGCCTTGACCGGATGGACGTCCAGATCCGGCGCTTCGTAAGAGAGGACGGGGCGTAGTTCACGCACGGCGCGCGCGCCCAGACCTTCCGGGCGGGGCGCGTCATCGGGGAGGGTCGTGATGTCAGGGGGGGGCTCCCACGGGCTTTCGCCTGCGGAGACGCGCGAGAGCAGGTCGAAGCTCCCGCGACGCGGGTCGTAGGTATAGAGGACGGCGCTGGATCCCGGCGCGATCTTAACGGCGCTCTCGACGATCAGGGAGAGGACGCCCGCCAGGTGCGCCGTGTCGCCGCCGCTGATGCGGTTGATGCCTGCGCCGATTTCGTTCAGGCGCGCCAGGGCGTCTAATAAGGGGGAGCCGCTGTTGCTTCCCAGCGGCTCCTCGTGGGTTTCGTGTGTCATCTGTTCCTCGTCCGGCCATCCACTCGGGCCAATGACCGGATTATAGCCGACCCAGAGGAGGGGCACAAGCGCTCCTTTCGGGCCGGCAATCATTTGGTTCTGGATTGGAGGCTTCAGCCGGTTTAGCGCATACCGTTGTGGTGTCGCATAGACCGGCTGAAGCCTCCAATCCGGGTATCTTTTTACTTGCGGGCGTCAATGTCGTCTGGGTACATCAGGGCGTCGCGCCCATGCTCGCCCGTGCGAATGCGGATCACGTCGTCCACCGGATAGACGAAGATGATGCCGTCGCCTTCCTTGCCCGTGCGGGCGGCCTGCGTGATGGCCTGAATCGTTTTCTCGACGTTGTGGTCGCTTAACACGATGTTGAGCTGAATCTTCGGGATGAGATCCATGTGATAGGACGTGCCGCGCCACGAGAGTTCGATCCCACCCTGGCGGCCATGCCCGCGCACTTCCACGAAATTCATCCCGACGATGCCGATGGCATGGAGCGCATCTTTCACCGCGTCCAGCGCCTCTTCCCGGATGATCGCTTCGATTTTTTTGGTCATGTCTGTTCGTCTCCTTGAGTTGTCACCGGAAAGGCGCTACTTGACGGTGGTCGGCGCGGGGGCGCTTGCGCGCACCGCGGGCATCTGTTGTGACAGGCGGCCGCCTGCCATCAGGACGTCAACCTGGGTGTAGCCGGGGACGCCCATTTCGGGGATGTCCAGGCCCATCAGTTCATCCGCAGGCTCCGAGCGCAGTAGGTTCAAGGCGTTCAGTATCTTGAAGAACACCCATGACAGGCCGCCTACGGTGATGAAGATCGCGACCACATCAATGAGTTGTGCGAACAACTGCGAGAAGCCGCCGTCGTAGAGGAGGCCCGTAACTGCGCTGTCTACGCCGTTCCAGCCCGCCGTGATGGGGTTGCCGTTGGCGAAGAGCCCCAGGGCGATCAGGCCCCACGCGCCGTTGAAGAGATGCACGGGCGCCGCGCCGACGGGGTCGTCAATGTGCCAGCGTTCGAGGGCGAAGGTCGCCAGGCAGACGATGACGCCGGCAACCAGGCCGATGATGATGGCCGACCCCGTGCCGACGAAGGCGCAGGGCGCAGTAATGGCGACCAGGCCGGCCAGTACGCCGTTCACCGAAAGGCCGGGGTCCGGTTTTTTGGTCGGGCCGAGGACCCACACGTAGAGCATGGCCGAAATGCCGCCCGCTGCGCCCGCCAGCAGGGTGTTAATCGCGGCGATGATGGCCAGGTCACGCCCGCCGCCGACGAAGGAGAGCGACGACCCCGGATTGAAGCCGAACCAGCCGAAGAAGAGGATGATCGTACCGAGGATGCCCATCGGGATGTTGTGACCCGGCATCGCGTTGGCCGAGCCGTTCTTGTTGAACCTGCCGATGCGCGGGCCAATCACAATGGCGCCGACGAGGGCCAGCGAGCCGCCCACCATGTGGACGACGCCGGAGCCGGCGAAGTCTACCACGCCGTTGCCCAGGCCGCTGCTGCGCCCCAGGTTTGCCAACCAGCCACCGCCCCACACCCACGCGCCGATGACGGGGTAGATGAACATGCTGACCCATAGGCCCATAAGGCAGAAGCCCACGAACTTGAGCCGTTCGGCCATCGAGCCGGTTGGGATGGTCGCGGCGGTGTCCATGAAGACCATCTGGAAGAGGAAGAAGGCGAGGACGCCGCTGGTCGTGCCGATGCCCATCAGCGCGAACCCGGAGCCGCCGAGGATGCCGTGCTGGCCGAAGCGGATCAGCCAGGTGTTAAGGACATCGCCCCATGCGCCGAGGGAGGTCGGCCCGAAGGCCCATTCCCCGGCGTGGGCGGTCGCCGGGAAGGTGAAGTTCACCCCACCGAACTCCAGCGCGAAGCCGGTGAGGAAGAACCCGATGGCGCCGATGCAGAAGACCATGATATTCATCATCATGGTGTGGGCCACGTTCTTGGCCCGCGTGAATCCGGTTTCAACGAGTGCAAAGCCGGCCTGCATGAAGAAGACCAGGAAACCGGCGATCAACATCCACATGATGTTGATGGAGGTTTGCATGTCGGCCATCGGGTCGCCATCCTGGGCGAATACCGTACCTGCCAGGGTTGCCAGCAGGAGAAATGCCACGAGTGGGATACCTAACCGTTTAGCAAATTTGCGAATCACTGAATAGTCCTCCCTGTAAATGATAAGTTGTCCGCTTGGAATCTATCCGAAAATTCCTGGATGATCACCTATGCCCTTTGTAGTTGCGGCTTTAGCCGCTGTCCTGCCGCAACTACAAAGGTGCTCGCCGCCCACAAGGGGCGAGACTACGCTTATGACGATGATCCCTCGGCCTCAATCGGGACGGGGATCAGGCCCCCGCCCGTGGTCGGGTTTGGTACCAGCGCTTCTGCCGACACGTAAACCAGTGCAAACCGCAACAGCAGCGGCGTCACAAGGGTGGTCGCGATGGACATGGTCACCACGAGGGCAAAAGTGGTGTCGGTGATCAGCCCGCTGCTGAGGCCGAGGCTGGCGACGACCAGCGCCACTTCGCCGCGTGCGACCATGCCTGCGCCGACGACTTTCGCCTCGGGCCAGGTGCAGCCGCCCATGCGCGCCCCGATGCCGGAACCGAGCATCTTCGTGACGATGGCGAGCACGATCACGCCGATGGTGAGGAAGGGCGCGGACTGGAGCGCCGTGATGTTGGTGCTGACCCCGACCATGACGAAGAAGACGGGGATGAAGAGGCCATGCCCCAGGACGGAGACGCTATCGGAAACCCACTCACGGGCCTCGTCCAGCCGCCCGATGATGACCCCGGCGATGTAGGCCCCGCTGATGGCGGCCAGCCCGCCCAGCGATTCGGCGGCCCAGGCATAGAACAGCACGATCGCCATGATGAGCGCGACCCCGGCCTCACGGGTATGCCCGCGCGCGATCCACTTGACCAGGGGGCCGATGACCAGCCGACCCAGGAGGATCGAAGCGGGGAAGAAGATGGCGAGGCGCACGAGGGTTTCCAGGATGCTGCCCTGGCCGACCATGCTGAGGACGAGGCTGAGGGCGAGCAGGCCGAGCACATCATCGGCGACGGCTGCGCCCATGATGACCAGCCCGGAGCGGGTGCGCAGCCGCCCCGCTTCCTGCAAGACCTGGACGGACACGCTGACACTGGTGGCGGTGAAGGCCGCGCCGAGGAAGAGGCTTGTGGTGAGCGGGAGATGCATGGCCGTGCCCAGAGCGATACCCCCGGCGAACGGCAGGATCACCCCGCCCGCAGCCGCGAGGCTGGACGGTTTGCCGACCTGCATCATTTGCAGCAGGTCCGTTTCCAGCCCGGCGATGAACATCAGGATCAACACGCCGATGTAGCCGACCATCTCCAGCGTATCGTTGATTTGCACCAGGCCGAGGACGGAAGGACCAAGAATCAGGCCGACCAGCAACTCGCCCAATACGGCGGGCATCCCGATCCGCCGGCTGAGTGCGCCCGCGGCGCGCGCCGCAACGAGGATGATGACGATAGGGAGCAGCATATCTACGGGATGCATGACAAAGGTCTCCTGCGGGTTTTGCTGACAAAATAACTGTAACAAAAGGCAGGGCGCTTATCCAGTACCCGTATGGGTAGAGTTAAAAAGAGAACCCGGTTTTTCCGTCGCAGCCGGAAACCGGGTTTCTTACGCTCCAGAAACCGGGTTTCTCGAAGAAACCCGGTTTCTAAAACTGGTCTATGCGTCGTAGTAGAGCGTGAACTCGTAAGGATGCGGGCGCATGCGCATCGGGTCTACTTCGGTTTCGCGCTTGTAGGCGATGTAGGTTTCCAGCATGTCGGTGGTGAACACGTCGCCCTTCAACAGGAACTCGTGATCGGCCTCCAGCGCGGAGAGCACCTCGGGCAGCGAGCCGGGCACCTGCCTGATCTTCTTCGCTTCCTCCGGCGGCAGGCCGTAGAGGTCCTTGTCCATAGGCTCGCCGGGGTCAATCCGGTTCTGTACGCCGTCGAGGCCGGCCATCAGCAGGGCCGCGAAGCACAGATACGGGTTGGCGGACGGGTCGGGTGCACGGAACTCGACGCGCTTCGCCTTGGGGCTCTTGCTGTAGACCGGGATGCGGCAGACGGCGGAGCGGTTGCGCTGCGAGTAGGCCAGGTTGACGGGCGCTTCGAAGCCGGGGACGAGCCGACGATAGGAGTTGGTGGTGGGCGCAGCCAGCGCCAGCAGGGCGGGCGCGTGCTTCAGCAGGCCGCCGATGTAGAACTTGGCCGTGTCGGAAAGCTGCGCGTAACCGGCTTCATCGTAGAACAGGTTCTTCGGCCCGTTCCAGATGCTCTGATGCACATGCATCCCGGAGCCATTGTCGCCGAAGAGCGGCTTGGGCATGAAGGTGGCCGTGAGGCCGTTCTTGCGCGCCACGTTCTTGACGATGTACTTGTAGATCATCACGCTATCGGCCATGCGCGTGAGCGTGCCGAAGCGCATGTCAATCTCGGCCTGGCCCGCGGTGGCAACTTCGTGATGGTGTACTTCCACGTCTACGCCGACCGAGTCGAGCGCGAGGACGATGCGGCTGCGGACATCTTGCTGGGTGTCGGCGGGCGGCACCGGGAAATAACCGCGCTTGGCGGCAATCTGGCCGCCGAAGTTCTGACCGAGATCCTTGCCGCTGTTCCACCAGGCCTCGCGGCTGTCAATATGATAGAAGGCCCCGTTGGTGTCCGAACCGTAGCGGACGTCGTTGAACATGAAGAACTCGGCCTCAGGCCCCCAGTAGGAGGTCTCGCCGATGCCGGTCTGCTTCAGGTAGGCCTCGGCGCGCTGGGCGATGAAGCGCGGGTCACGGGTGTACGGCTCGCGGGTGATCGGGTCGTAGACGTTGCAGATGATCGCCAGGGTCGGCACTTCGTAGATCGGATCAATGAAGGCGCTGTCGGGGTCGAGCATGAGCAGCATGTCCGACTCGTGAATTTCTTTGAAGCCGCGGATGGAGGAGCCGTCGAAGCCGACGCCATCCTCAAAGGTCTCCTCGGTCAGTTCTTTAACGGGGACGGTGAAATGCTGCCACACACCGGGCAGATCGGTGAAACGATAATCCACCATTTGGACCTGGGATTTAAGGGCCAGTACGTCCTCAACAGACTTAGGCATGAAACGAGCTCTCCTTTCGCTCTGATCGAATTTCGTGGGAAAATAGCGACGAACAGGAACAGTATAAACGCCGGAGGGTAGGCGCGTCCAGTACCCGAATGGGTAGTGTTGTCGGGTGATGCAACGGAGACGAGCGGACACCTGCCCCACTGAAGGTGCGAAGCAAACGGAACCATCCTCGCCGGAGGGGTCTGGCGATCCACCAGGTAAGGCTGAACTTGCAAATAACTGTAACTCGTGGCACATATAGTCTGGTAAGGCGTTATACGCCTGTGATGAGCCAGGATGTGGTTTGCACTCCGGATATCTGGGGCCAGTGCTTTCAATTGGCCAATCGCACCGCCCATCGGTGGCGTAACCCAGCGCACACCAGGGCTTGCGCGGTCAAGAGCCAGCGCCCATACCTTACAGCGGACAGGAGAATACCACCGATGTCCATTTTCAAGCGGGACCAGGGTCCGCCGGTCAAGCAGCCGGCGCAGCCCTCTGTTGCACCCAAACCAGAAGCGACCGATCGGGCTCAGCCTGCCCCTGCGGTTGCAGTCGCCCCCGAACCCCCCCCGGCCCCCCCGGCCCCCCCGCCGGCTTCGCCTGTAAATCGCGAAGCCGCGGCCATTCTCGATCGCAATTCTGACCTCACCGGCACGCTGCACTCCAAGCGCAACGTGTTGGTCGAAGGTTGCTTTCAGGGCGAGATCGAGGCCAAGGAAACCATCTGGGTCGAACCGGGGGCCAGCACTCAGGGCCAACTGCGTTCGAACGATGCCGTGATCTCCGGCTCATGCGACGGGCAAGTCGAGTGCCAGCATCGGCTGCAGATCACCCAATCGGCGACCGTCAGCGGGGAAATCAAGACCCCGGTGCTGATTGTTGAAGAAGGCGCGACCATCAATTGCCGGTTCACGATGGCGCGTCCGGGGAGTAAGTAACTATGGTTAGCTCTACATCACTTCGGACCACACCCATACCGACAAAACAGCCCGTAGTCGAGAAGACGGTGAGCGAAAGCCGTGTTGATAGCGATTCGCACTTCAACGGGCTGTACAAGACGAAGCAGAACCTGCGCATCGAGGGCATCGCCGAAGGCGAGATCCAGTGTGAGGGTACCTTGACGGTGGCAGAAGGCGCGCGAGTCGAGGCCACAGTCACCGCCAGCAGGGTCACCATCGCCGGCGAGCTGGAGGGCGAGGTTGAGTGTCGCGGGGTCTTCCAGATCATGCCTAGCGGCCAGGTGAAAGCGACGGTTTCAGCTCAGAGGCTGATCGTGGAGGAAGGCGGACTGTATAACGGCGAGTTCCACATGATCACTGATGACAAAAAGGCTGAGAAACCCGGCGTGACGAGCTCAACGCCGATCAAGGCGAACGAGACTCCCAAAGCTCCTGCCGAGTCGTCTAGCGATATAGGCACAAATGAGTGGTGGGAGAGGTTCAACAACCCCGATACGACAGCAACCGATTCCGACGACAAGCCGGAGTAGTCACCGCTCGAGGTTCGTAGTTCCTGGCTCATGGGGCGGCTGTGAATCAGCCGCCCCATAACTTATACACAGGCGTCAGCCGCCAACCTTTGATCCGTACTCCAGGCGGTGCAACGTGGCGGTCGGCAGACAGTCTGTGCGCCATCGGCCGGTGAATATGAGCGGCGTCATGGCGCCTGTCGTACGGGCAATGTAGACTATGGGTGGAATGCACCCCTCTGTGTGCACGCTGGTATATGGAGGAACTCCGCTATGAGCATCTCACGCCGCTTTACTGCCCCCCGCCTTTCGATCTTCGTCCTCACGGTATCCGTATTTTTGCTTGTCAGTCCATATCTTCTCTTCGTGGCAAGCGCTGAGGGTATTGCCCCGGCAGCGCCGACTCCAGGGGTTAGCCACAGGCTGTTCCTGCCCCTGGTGCTGAAGGATGCCGTGACACCCGGCGACACGGTATTGATCCCGGCCGGTTCGTTCCAGATGGGCTGCGACCCGGCGCACAACGGCGGGTATTCGTGCTATTCCGCCGAGTTGCCGCTGCATACGGTGTACCTGGACGCCTATCGCATGGACCGGACGGAAGTGACCAACGCGCAGTACGCGCAGTGCGTGGCGGCAGGGGGTTGTACGTCACCGTGGAACAACTCGTCATATACCCGCCCCTCATATTACGGCAATCCTACCTACGCCAACTATCCCGTGATCTACGTTGACTGGTATCAGGCGGACGCGTATTGCCGGTGGCGGGGCAAACGGTTGCCGAGCGAGGCGGAATGGGAGAAGGCGGCGCGCGGATCGAGCGACACGCGCGCCTACCCGTGGGGCGACGCAAGCCCAAACTGTTCACTTGCGAACTTCTATGACTATGGCACGGGAACCTACTGCGTGGGTGACACCAGCGCGGTGGGCAGCTACCCGGCGGGAGCCAGTCCCTACGGGGCGCTGGATATGGCGGGGAACGTCTGGGAGTGGGTGAACGACTGGTGGCAGTCCAATTACTACTCCGTATCGCCGGGGAGCAACCCGCCGGGGCCGGTGACCGGCAGTTACAGGGTGCTGCGCGGGGGCAGTTGGAACGGCAACGGCTACTACTTGCGCGTGGCGGACCGCGACTACGGCGGCTACCCGACGAATCGCGGCGGCAATATCGGGTTCCGGTGTGTGGCGGCCCCAGGCGGGTGATCTTCTGACCTTCTGGGTTCTGATCTTCTGTCTTTCTGATTGGGGGGAGTTTGAGGGGGCTTCGCCCCCTCAAAGCCGCGTTTTTTTGAGGATCCATGAAGACCTACAAGAATCTCTATCCGCAGATCACCGACTTCGCCAACCTGTACCTGGCCTATCGCCGGGCGCGGCTGGGCACACTTGCGCCTGCACGCAAGTGCAGGTGAGCGCGACCGGGCCGCGGTCGCGAGTTTCGAGTATGATCTGGAACGCAACCTGCTCGCGCTCCAGGTCGAACTGCGGACCCATACCTATGAGCCGGGCGGGCCGTCTCTGTGATGTTCATCTCGATGCTACTTCCCCGGAAGAAGGGCTTTCACAAAGTCACGGTACCGTGACTTTGAATCTATCCGAAAACTCCCGAATGGTCACACACACCCTCGTAGTTGCGGCTTTAGCCGCTGGA